>NZ_LAMX01000008.1:0-85219 GCF_001275035.1 Rheinheimera sp. KL1 | reverse complement strand
CATCAACCACTGGATCGGTCAACCGATCTGAAAAATGCTTATCTGATCGGCATTACCGCTGCTGCGGGCTTTTTCACAACCAAAATTACTGACTGAAGGTTTTGCTTAAGTTTGCTATTTCAGCTGCTTGCTGATGCAAACGTTTATTGTTGTCAGCGACCAGTTGCATATTATTTAAGTTTTCGTCGGCAATATGCTGGATATTTTGCACATTGCTTGCCACTTCGCTGGCAACCTGGCCTTGTTGAGTGGCTGCAGTGGCGATTTGCGATGATAAATGATCGATGGTGTTCACCATCGCCACTATATCAGTCAGTTGTTCTGTACTGTGGGTGGTTTGAGTGACACATTCTTCTACCTGCTCGCGGCTTTGGGTCATAGTTTTGCCCCAGCTCAGTAAAGTTTGCTGAATTTCACCAATAGAGCGCTGTATTTGCTCTGTGGCTTTATGAGTGCGTGATGACAGGGCACGGACTTCATCAGCAACAACAGCAAAGCCGCGACCATGTTCACCAGCCCGTGCTGCTTCGATAGCAGCGTTTAACGCCAATAAGTTGGTTTGATCTGCTATTCCCTGAATCTCTGTCATGACTGCACCAATGCGTTCAGCTTCAACCGCTAAGTTATCTGCTGTACTGGCTGCGCCCTGAACTTCTACCGCTAGTTTTTTTACTGTGTTAGCGGTTAATTGCATGACTTGTTCAGCCTGATGACAAATCTGCTGCGCTTCGCCCACTTTCTGATTGGTTTCACCTGTACGTTCGGCAATATCCAGTACTGTGCTACTTAATTGTTGAGTGGCAGCAGCAATAGACACCAGTTGTTGACTTTGTTGATGAATACCACGTTCTGTTAAATGCACAGCTTCTTCCAGCGTATCGGCAATACTGGTTAGTTTGTTAGTGCTATCTTTGGTACGGCCTAACACAGTGCGCAAACGAGCCTGATGCATCTGGTGACGGAAATCTGCGACTGAAAATGCGGTTTTACCGCTGTAGATATAACGGGATACCGAGTCAAAATCTTGCTTAATCTTCAGTAGCTGGGCTGGAATATCTACTAATTCTTCATACATCAGTATAAAGAAAATGGCTGGAATAAGTAACGCCAGCCATAACGCATGAGACCAGAGTAATGCGCCAGCAGTGATTAAAATTAAACTGCACAACAGAGCAATCAGTCGACGTAAACTGCTATTGCCACTCCACTGGCTAACTGCTTTGCCGGAATTAATTGCCTGATAACAACGATCGGCTCTTTGGATCAAATCCGGGCTCGCTTTGACTCGTACTGATTGGTAACCCACCAGTTGTTGTTGCTGATAAATAGGGGTAACAAAAGCATCGACCCAATAATAACGGCCGTCCTTACAGCGATTCTTGACCATGCCGCGCCAGGATTGCCCTTGTTTTAAGTGGCTCCAAAGATCAGCAAAAGCGGCTGCAGGCATGTCTGGGTGACGCACCAGATTATGGTTTTTACCGACAAGTTCATCCTCGCTGTATCCTGCCACCTGACAAAACGCAGGGTTTGCATAAGTGATAACGCCACGGGTATCTGTAGTGGAGACAAGCTCTTGTCCGGCGTCGTACTGAACTTCCTGGTCAACTAGGTGCTGGTTGCGGCGGTTCATGCATATTTCCTTTTTATTTATCATTCAGTTAATCTGGATCAAAGCGGCGGCATTATTTCAAAGATCTCTCAGATAAGCGAGCCTAGGAGCATTATGCAAGTATCTGCCATTATGACCAGAAAGTTGACTATGGTTGACCCGGATATGAGTTTGTCTGTCTTAAAAGATATTTTTAACCAGTCAAAATTTCAGCATGTGCCTGTGGTTGATGCCAGCCGACGTTTGGTAGGTATAGTTTCAGTAAAGGATTATTTCAAAGCACTGGCTCCAGTGATGGATGCCGCTTCAGAAAAAACCTTAGATATTTTTGTCACCAGTCGTAAAATTAAGCATGTGATGACCAGCCCTGTGATTGCGGTGCCTGAAGACTGTCCAGTAGTGAAAGCAGCGGCTTTATTGCTCAAACACAATATTGGTTGTTTGCCTGTGACTGATCTGGATAACCTGGCTATAGGTATAGTGTCGTGGAAAGATATTATGCGGGTTGTAGTATTGCAGGCGGCGCGCAAAAGCAGATTAGCTTATGGTGCCTCGTCTGAAGAAGAGTAAACTAACAGCATCATTTTTTGTCAGAGAAACTTAATCTGCCGGCGCTCTTGTTTTTTAATTTAAGTCGCCCCATTTTATGCTCTGCTTTTTATTCAGAATTAAGGGATCAGCTTGAGTCATTTCCTCGAACAACGTCTGGCTGCGCTTGGCACCACGTCATTTAAAACTGCGATTAAAGGGATCAGACGGGGTATTGAGCGGGAGACATTGCGGATCAAACCCGATGGTCAACTGGCACAAACCGATCATGCGAAAGCTTTAGGTTCGGCTTTAACTCATCCTTTAATCACTACAGATTTTTCTGAGTCTTTGCTTGAGTTTATTACTCCAGCGCAGACTAATATAGAAGTTACGCTAAAACAGCTGACCGACATCCATAAGTTTGCTCTCTCTCACATTGGTGAAGAACGGCTGTGGGCTGGTTCAATGCCTTGTTATATCGATAATCAGGACGAGATCCGCCTGGCGCAGTACGGCAGCTCTAATGTCGGTACTATGAAAACTGTCTACCGTCAGGGTCTTAAAAACCGTTATGGCAGTATGATGCAGGCTATCAGTGGTGTGCATTTTAACTTCTCTATCCCACAAGAGTTTTGGCAGCAGTATCAAGAGTTATTAGGCGATACCAGTTCGTTACAGGACTTTATTTCTGCTCAGTACCTGCACTTAATTCGTAACTACAAAAGATATGTCTGGCTGGTGGTGTATTTGTTTGGTGCGTCACCTGCAATGTGCAGCTCGTTTTTGCAGGGGCGTGAACCTAAATACAAGTTCCAGACCTTGGGTAAAGGCTCTTTGTATTTACCTTATGCTACCTCCTTGCGGATGAGTGATTTGGGCTACACCAACAGTGCTCAGTCCAGTTTGAATATCAGTTACAACAACCTGCCTGATTATATTCAAGGCCTGCGCCAGGCTATTTCGACGCCTTCTGCAGAATATGCTTCTATTGGCATCAAAGTGGACGGCGAATATCAGCAACTGAACAACAATATTCTGCAAATCGAAAACGAATTCTATTCGACTATTCGACCAAAACGAACCACTCAAAGTGGGGAACGACCAACTTGTGCATTAAAACGCCGTGGTGTCGAATATATTGAAGTGCGGGCTTTAGACGTGAACCCATTCAGTGCTGTAGGCATAAATGCGGAGCAAATGCGCTTTCTCGATTTGTTCTTAATTTATTGTTTATTAGAGCAAAGTCCGGATTTATCTGCTGAAGAACAAACGATCACAGAGCAGAATTTACGTAAAGTTGTTACTGACGGTCGCCGACAAAATCTGGATTTGAATGACCAAGGGCAGCCTCGGTTGATGTTGGACTGGGCAGAGCAGTTATTTGCCGATCTAATGCCGATTGCCGAGTGGATGGACGCAGCTTATGGTGGTGATGCCTATAAAGCTGTGATGAAAGAGTTTTATTTAGGCTTGCTTGATCCAAACCAAACTTACTCAGGCAAGTTACTCAGTCGTTTAATAGCGCAGCAACAGGACAGCCCTTATTATGCCTTGTCTTTGGCAGAGCAGTACAGACAGCAACTGGCGGCGATGGATTATCAAATTTATAGCGAGGCTGAGTTTGAAAAAATGGCCGAGCAATCTTTACGTGAACAACAAGAGATCGAGCAGGCAGATGACCTGAGTTTTGATCAGTATCTCGAACGATACTTTGCTGATTTATAAAGATTAAACCGGATTTTGAATCCGGTTTTTGTTTACAAATTCCTTATCTTACAGATAAAAAAACGGCCAGCAAGCTGGCCGTGAAAACTAAGGATAAGGATAATCCAGGGATGAAAAACAAAAACTTGGTTGAATCCATTCATTGGGTTAGTCTGAGTTGTGTTTTAAAAAGTTCAGCGTCCGATGAAAAAAATTAAAAAAACTTTACTCTTCTTATCACTAGCCACAGCACTGACAGGTTGCGCGACAGCTCCGCCAAAAAATAGCTCTAATTTATGTGACATATTCCGCGAACATGACGATTGGTATGATGCCGCCGCGGATATGCGCGATAAATGGGACGTGCCTATTCATGTGCCTATGGCGATGATGTATCAGGAAAGCAGCTTTAAGCATGATGCGCAGCCTCCGATGCAGTATTGGTTCGGATTTATTCCTGTCGGTCGGGCCAGTACAGCTTATGGTTATGCTCAAGTGAAAGATGAAACCTGGGAAGACTATGGTCGGGAGACGGGCAGTTATTTTGCGGCCCGCTCCAACTTTGACGATGCGCTGGATTTTATGGGTTGGTATATCAATAAAAGCAGCCGTATTAATAGAGTATCGAAGTCGGATGCCTATGCTCAGTACCTGAATTATCACGAGGGCTGGGGCGGTTATAAGCGTGGCAGCTACTATAAAAAGCGCTGGTTGATGGAAACGTCCCGCAAGGTTCAGCAGCGTGCAACCATGTATCAACGTCAGTTGCAGAGCTGTGAAGACGAGTTTAAAAGCGGCTGGTTTTTTGGTTTGTTTGGTTAACTCAATCCAGTTGTGTAGAGGAAAATGCCATGGCTGGAGCGCGGTTTATCCGCGCCCGGCTCAAATTTTAAATTCAAGTACGACGGAATCTATTAATCCTGCTGTAAGTGAGGCATTAACCGCACTGTCTTAATCATATTGTCCTGCACTTCGATAATCTCCATAGGGCAGCCTGCCAAGGTTAAACCCAAGCTGGCTTCCGGAATTTCTTCCAGGTATTCCAACACCAGACCATTTAAGGTCTTAGGGCCGTCTGTTGGAAAGTTCAGCTGCATATCGCGGTTTAAATCTCTTAAGTTGATACCGCCGTCGACCAGATAACTACCATCGGCTTGAGGCTGAATTTCGTTATTCTGATGATCTGCGATATCGGTAGTGAAGTTACCTACTACCTCTTCAAGTATATCTTCTAAGGTCACTAAACCCTGAATATCACCGTACTCATCCACTACCAGACCTATACGCTCTTTCGAGCTTTGAAACTTATGTAGCTGGGTATTGAGTGGGGTATTTTCCGGAATAAAATAAATTTCCCGCACTGAACGTAATAAAGAGGCTTTATTCAGTTGTTCTTTCAATGCTAAGCGAGCCAGCTCGCGGCTATGGATAAAACCCAAAGCATCATCAACGCTGTCACGGTACAACAAAATTCGGTTGTGTTGACTGTTAGACAGCTGGCGTACTATGTCTTTCCATTCGTCGTTAATATCGACCCCAACTAATTCGTTACGGGGGATCATAATATCTTCCACTGTGGCTTTTTCTAAGTCCAGCACTCCGACCAGCATATTTTGGTGTTGTTGCGGAATTAAAGCTCCGGCCTCGTGCACTACAGTGCGCAGTTCTTCAGAGCTTAAGCTGCTGCCGTGATGTTGTTCAGCACTGACCCCTAGCCAGCCTAAAAAAGTATTGCAGATTTTATTCAGTAACCAGACCACAGGATAAAGCACTTTCATCAGGGGTTTGAGCACTACAGAACTAGGAAAAGCCACTCGTTCCGGATGCAAAGCTGCCAGTGTTTTTGGTGTCACCTCGCCAAAAATCAGGATAATCACTGTCAGCGCTACTGTGGCTATGGCAATACCAAAATCGCCGTAGAGTCGAAGACCAATCACTGTCGCAATTGCAGAAGCGGCAATATTGACCAGATTATTCCCCACCAGAATCAAACCAATCAGCCGATCACGGCGTTCCAGCATTGCTGTGACGCGCAGCGCAGCTTTATGCTGTTCATTGGCCAGATGTTTAAGCTTGTATGGGTTCACCGACATCATGCCGGTTTCAGAAGCTGAGAAGAATGCAGAACATAACACCAGCAGTCCCAATATGATAAAGAGGGTGCTGGTTGAGATCTCGTCCAAAAGTACTGTACCTGTAGGGCTAATCGAAGCTATTTGATATTATGAAGTGCCCGCCAAGTCAAGCCTTAATGACCCTTAGCGGTAAAAAGCTGTTATCCGAGCCGTTCCAGTATCACTTCACGCACGAAACGACTGCCAAAATAAGCCAGAGTCAGCAAAGTACTGCCAGTAAAGGTTAATGCAATGGCCAGACGACCACGCCAACCTAATTGAGCATGACCCCATAACAGCACCACAAACACCAGAAAGGCGATGGAACTCAAAATATTTTTATGCAGGTTATGTGCAGCCAGCCAGTTATCAGTAAAGGCTGCTCCACTGAATAAAGTTAAACCCAGTAATAAAGTACCGAGCAATAACACTCTGAACTGCAGCTGTTCTACCTGAAGCAGAGGCGGCAAGAACTGATTACCCAGCATAAAGTCTTTTTGTTTTAGTTTTTTACTAATGTAGTGCACTTGCAGAGAGTGGAGAGTGGCGACTATGAGCAGCGTATAGGCGACGAAGGCTACTATGATATGCATCAGTAATATAGGATTGTGTTCAAAGTGTTGCATTTGCACTTCAGTCGGTAGCGCCAGAACCGCTAATTGCGTCAGCGCTGAAAAACCATAGACTATCGGAAGCAATAAGACGGTTGGGGTACGAAGAGCCGTGACAGTAATAGCTGTGCTGATCAGCCAACATACCAGTGAGATCACATTCAACAAACTGAAGTTTTGGCCAGAGTCCGCAAAAATTGAGTCAGCCAGAAACAGCATGTGGCAGACGATAGCTATTAAAGCTGCACTGAACATCAATTTATAGTTCGGGCCTTGTGGATGCACCAGACGTGACAAGACCATTACTGTTGCCAGCAGATAACCAACTAATGCCACACCGGGTAACAGCTCAACTAACATAAATCAGATCCTGTTGATTCGTGAAGATTTAACATTCTATTGCAAATTACTCGCATTTGACAGCCTAAGCTGAGGTATTCAGAGTAACAGCTTCTGCTCAGATGGCGGCTGACTGCTAACTCGCATCTTGAGGTCACTTGGGTATATAATCCGGCAATATTGTATATCAGGTGCTAAGTTATGTTTGAAAACCTGTCGGACCGCCTAACCAAAACGCTGAAGAACATCAGTGGTCGTGGTCGTTTAACTGAAGATAATATCAAAGAAACCTTACGTGAAGTAAGGATGGCTCTGTTAGAAGCTGACGTTGCTTTGCCTGTAGTGCGTGACTTTGTCAATCAGGTCAAAGAACGCTCAGTAGGTATTGAAGTCAGTAAAAGTCTGACACCTGGTCAGGAATTTCTGAAAATCGTCCGTAAAGCATTAGAAGATGCGATGGGCGAAGCGAACGAAGAGCTGGCGCTTAATGTTCAGCCACCTGCTGTGGTTTTAATGGCAGGTTTACAGGGGGCGGGTAAAACCACTTCTGTCGGTAAACTGGCTAAGTTCTTAAAAGAGCGCAAAAAGAAAAAAGTATTGGTGGTCTCTGCTGACGTCTATCGTCCTGCTGCTATTAAGCAGTTAGAAACGCTGGCTAAAGAAGTGGGTGTGGAGTGTTTCCCAAGCGACGTGACACAAAAGCCTATAGATATAGTCAACGCGGCTATAGCTCATGCCCGCTTACAAATTTTTGATGTGCTGCTCGTCGACACCGCTGGTCGTCTTCATGTGGATGAAGAAATGATGGGTGAAATCAAAGCACTGCATGCTGCGGTGAAACCTATCGAAACTCTGTTTGTGGTCGATGCCATGACAGGCCAGGATGCGGCCAATACAGCGAAAGCTTTTAATGAAGCTTTGCCTCTGACCGGTGTGATCCTGACTAAAGCCGATGGTGACGCTCGTGGTGGTGCTGCTTTATCTATTCGTCATATCACCGGTAAGCCGATTAAGTTTATCGGTATGGGCGAAAAAACTGACGCCTTAGAGCCATTCCATCCGGATCGTATCGCCTCCCGTATTCTGGGTATGGGCGATGTGATGAGCCTGATTGAGCAAATCGAGCAGAAGGTTGATAAAGAACAAGCCGCTAAAGTCGCTGCCAAAGTGATGAAAGGGCAGGGCTTTAGTTTAGAAGACTTCCGTGACCAGCTTGTACAGATGCGTGGTATGGGTGGCATGATGTCGATGCTGGACAAATTACCTGGCATGAAAAATTTACCGGCTGGTGCTATGGATCAGATGGGTAATAAGCAGTTCAATAAAATGGAAGCCATTATTAATTCCATGACGAAAAAAGAGCGCTTGTTTCCGGATTTAATCAAAGGCTCGCGGAAAAAACGTATAGCTGCAGGTTCAGGTACCCAAGTGCAGGATGTGAACCAACTGCTGAAGCAATTTACCCAAATGCAGAAAATGATGAAGCAGATGTCGGGTAAAGGCGGCTTGATGAAGATGATGCGAGGCATGGGTGGCAAGTTACCGCCTGGACTGTTACCTCCACGTTAAGCCCTGCAGCCGAGCTTTGTTGTTGGCTTTGGCAAAAGCTGAAATATGCTGCCAAAGCCCGAAAAACCTTGCAAAGCAGGTAAAAATCCGTACAATTCACCGACCCCACGGTCTGACCGCGGGGTTTGTTATTTTTTTAAATCCTGAACGATTATTAGAGGACGGTATGGTAACTATTCGTTTACAACGTGGTGGCGCGAAAAAGCGTCCATTTTACCAAGTTGTGGTAGCGGACAGCCGTTTTGCCCGTGATGGCCGCTTCATTGAGCGCGTGGGTTTTTTCAACCCAATCGCTAGCGGTACTGAAGAGCAAACGCGTATTGACTTAGAGCGTATCAACCACTGGGTATCGCAAGGCGCTTCTTTAAGCGACCGCGTTGCTTCATTGGTGAAAGCTGCTAAGAAAACTGCTGCTTAATAGCTAAAATAAATAAAGGTCGGAGTTTCACCTTGAACGGTAAAGATTTAGTTGTCTTAGGTAAGTTTGGCGCCGTTTACGGCATCAACGGGTGGCTAAAAGTAAACTCCTATACCGATATCCCGGAAGGGATTTTTGATTACACACCCTGGCAAATTCAAGTGCAGGGTAACTGGCGTCAAATGCAAATCTCCGGTAAAAAACGACATGGCAACGGCCTGATCGTAAAACTGGCAGACGTGGCTGACCGCGACCAGGCTCAACTCTACGTCAATGCGGATATCGCAGTAGAGCGTTCTGCATTACCTCAGCTTGCTGAAGGTGATTTCTATTGGCGTGACCTGATGGGCATGGCAGTAGTGAACGAGGCTGGTTATCACTTAGGTGAAGTGGTCGACATGATGGAAACTGGCTCAAACGACGTTCTCGTTGTGAAGGCCAATAAATCCGATGCATTTGGCAAGACGGAGCGTTTACTCCCTTTCCTGACTGACTCTGTCATTAAGGAAGTGAATAACGCTGAACGACGTATCTTAGTAGACTGGGATCCGGACTTTTAATGTCGCAGCAAGCTGGTTTGTGGGTTGGGGTTATTACTCTGTTCCCGCAGATGTTTGATGCTATAACAAAGTTTGGTGTAACAAGCCGTGCTGTAAAGCAGGGATTGTTACAGGTAGAGTGCTGGAATCCGCGGGATTATACTTCGGATAAACACAATACCGTCGATGATCGCCCCTTTGGTGGTGGTCCAGGTATGCTAATGATGGTGCAGCCGCTGACCGACGCTATTCGCGCCGCCAAGCAAGCTGCCGGAGGAGATGTACATACGGTGTATTTGTCGCCGCAAGGCCGCAAATTAGACCAAAAAGGTGTGCAGGAACTTTCACGTTACCCGAAACTGCTGTTAGTGGCAGGCCGTTACGAAGGCATTGATGAACGCGTAATTGAAACCGAAATTGACGAAGAATGGTCAATTGGGGATTACGTGCTGAGTGGAGGCGAGTTGCCTGCGATGACGCTGATTGATGCGGTATCGCGACTAGTACCTGGCGTACTGGGGCACGAAGAGTCGGCAGAACAGGATTCGTTTGCAACTGGTTTGTTAGACTGCCCACACTACACCAGACCTGCGGTGTTAGCAGACAAAGAGGTTCCACCGGTGTTGCTGAGTGGACACCATGAAAATATACGACGCTGGCGTCTGAAGCAGGCTCTTGGTAGAACCTGGTTAAGACGGCCGGATATGTTAAATGCCCTGGCTCTGACTAAGGAGCAACGCAAATTACTGGATGAATTCCAATTGGAACACCAGGCGTTGCAGCAACACGATAGTTAATTCCAGGTAAAGTGAGATTGTTATGAGCAAAGTTAGCCAAAACATTATCAAGCAACTTGAAGACGAACAGTTAAAAACTGACGTGCCAGCATTTGGCCCAGGTGACACTGTAGTAGTTCAGGTTAAAGTAAAAGAAGGCGATAAAACGCGTCTGCAGGCATACGAAGGTATCGTTATTGCTAAACGTAACCGTGGTCTGCATTCATCTTTTACAGTTCGTAAAATTTCCAACGGCGAAGGTGTTGAGCGTGTATTCCAGACGCACAGCCCTATGATTGACAGCATTACGCTGAAACGCCGTGGCGCAGTCCGCCGTGCCAAGCTTTACTACTTACGCGATCGTTCAGGTAAATCAGCGCGTATCCGCGAAAAGCTTAACTAAGCGACTGGAAAGGCTGACCTTGTGTCAGCCTTTTTTTTATGTCTACGGAAGGACGGTATGTCGCAACTGTCGGGAACGTTGTTGCGACGATGTCGCAGCCATCTTTGGCGCTCACCCTTTGGGCCAATGCTTCGCATTGTTAAAAATTGATCCTGACAATTTTTTATTCGCAGCCATCCGTGGCGCTCACCCTTTGGGCCAATGCTTTGCATTGTTAAAAATTGATCCTGACAATTTTTTGGTCTCTAATGTGATTATGCATACCGAACTGCAAGATGATTTAGTAACCGCACTCGAAGCTTTCCTGTTGTCCAGACAAGGGGAGATCAGCGAGCAGGAATTGCTGCACCATTTAAAAGCCTTTTTCCCCGAACCCCGCTCTCTCGCCGTCGACTCTTTGTTATTCCAACAACACTTTATTCTTTATCATCATTTGTTTGTACTGCAGGCGCAGTGGCAGCAGGAGCAAGTAGCCTTGTTGCATATTGGTTATGCCAAAGTGATGGTTTATACGGTGACATCGTTACCCGATAATGCAGTGGCGTTATGGCAAGAGCAGCAGGAGAAAGCTGCCTATTATCTGGACTGGCAGAATATGCGTGCTATGACGGATGATAAATTACAGTCTTTGTTAAATGAGTTTTGGAAAAAACTGGAGCTGCATCAACAAAATAAAGCGCTCGATACAGGTTTCTGCAGCAGAAATGGCAGTTAAGCCGCCCTTATTCTGTCGCCCAGTTGAAAAGAAACTACCGACAGCAGGCTCTGCGTTTGCATCCGGATAAAGGTGGCGATGCTGCAGCTTTTCAGTTATTGCAGCAGGAATACCAATGGCTGCTGGCTGAGCTATCTTCGTAGAGCCGCACTATAAAAGTGCTGTAACTTAGCCTTTATCAATCACTTAGCTTTATCCTGTTCTATCCATACTTTATAAAGCCCACTACAATAGCTGTATTGTGTTGCAACGCGACAAGGACCCTGAAGTGGATTCCGCCAGTTTTATTGAAAAACGCCGTTTTATTGTCAAGCTTGGCAAAATGCTGCATAAGTTTGGCACCCCAGCTTACCGCCTAGAAGCGCACTTACAGGAAGTAGCCAAGTTGCTGCAAATAGGTGGCTCTTTTGCTATTACGCCTACAGTGCTGACTTTTGTGCTTTGGATCCCTGGCGATGAAAATGAATACACTCATATTTCCCGAGTAAGCCCCGGCGAGCTTGATTTAGGTGCATTGTCTTATACAGATGAGCTGGTTGACCAGCTTGCCAGCAGTAAACTGACCTTACAGGATGTCAATCAACGGCTGGATCAAATTGCTGCTGCGCCTAACCCTTACTCCCGTTGGGCTACCTTTGCGGCTTTTGGTGCTGCGGGTGGCGCTTTTGCCATGTTAATGCGCGCCAGCTGGCATGATGTATTCTGGGCTACAGTACTAAGCCTGATTGTGTATTTGTTTGTACTCTGGTCGATGAAGTCGCGCCGTGTGGCTCATATGCTGGAGCCATTAGTGGCTTTGGTTTCGGCTTTGTTGGCGACAGCTGTGGCTGTGTATATCGACCCGATGATCAACGTACCTTTGGTGGTTTTATCTGCCATCATCGTCTTTATTCCTGGCCTGGCTTTAACCCTGGGTTTAGCTGAGCTCGCCGCCCGTCATTTGGTGTCAGGTACAGCCCGTGTAATGGATGCGGTGATGTTGTTGTTTAAACTGTATTTTGGTGCTTTCTTAGGCGTAGCTTTAGGTCAGGTATTGTTCGGCCAAATCCCGCCACAAATCGCACCTTCAGTACCGCAGTGGACCAGTTGGTTAGCTGTCGCTATTTTATGTGTCAGCTTAGTGGTGGTGTTTAAAGCCAGATTGCGGCACGCGCTCTGGGGGCTGTTATCAGGTTTTATTGCTTATGCAGCCAGCTTGTGGGGCGCTTATTATCTGGGATTAGCACTAGGAGCTTTTGTCGGAGCTTTTGCTGTAGGTCTATACGGTAACCTATTTAACAGACTGATGAATGCACCGGCCAGCATAGTCTCTTTGCAGGGCATGATCGTACTGGTGCCTGGCAGTAAAACTTATATAGGCTTAAATGCTTTTGTTTCGGGCCAGCAGATGGTGGCGACTGATCAATTGGGTCAGCAAACCTTTCTGATTTTTATGTCGCTGGTGGCAGGCTTTATATTTGCCAACGTGGCATTGCCACCAAGAAAGGCGTTGTAGCAAATTCGATTTTCGTTATACCCAAAGCTAATCTGCTGAAACAAATGACCGGGGCGAGAAGCACAGCGACGATGGCCCGTCAGGGCGCCGCCAGTAAAAGCATTGCCAATAGTTTGGCAATGCCCGGATGAGCGTAAGTGGCTCTGCCCACTGGCCGGAAAATTTTGCATGACAGCAAAATATAAAAAAGCTGCGATTAACGCAGCTCTTGTAGTAACTTCTCTAAGCGGTCTTTTAAGTCGCTGAATAACAGTGGTTTTCGCATCAGTTGCACTGATTCAGGTAAGCCGCCACCAGCTGCAATTTCTGCATCTGTTAGTGCTGTCACAACAATAATTTTCATATTTTCGTGACGTGGAGAGAGTTTCAGTTCACGGATCATCTGAAAACCGTCCAGTTCAGGCATCTGCAAATCTGAGATCAAAATTTGTGGTGCCCATTCGCCGATTTTCAACAAACCGGCAATGCCGTTGGTGACAGATTGCAAGCTGATGGGTAAATCCCAGGATTCAATTTGCAGGCTATAAAGTTGTTTCAGTAACTCGTCATCTTCAGCGAGTAAAATGCGAACTGAATTATCAACAGGTTGGGTTTGATTTTTCAGCAGAAGGCGTTCGACAGAAGACTGGGTGACACGACGATGACCACCTGGAGTTTTCCAGGCGTCCAGAGCACCTTTTTCTACCCACAACTGCACCGTGCGTAAAGAAACGCCAAGCAAATCAGCAGCTTGTTGAGTCGACAATAAAGGTTCTGTGTGCTTACTTTTGTTCATACGGAGCTAATGGGTATCATATTTTGTATTTTTATCAATTCTAGACGAGAACACAGGCCGCTGTCACTTTATTTTTTGTGATTTTCAACCGCTTTTTTTCAGCTAGGGGTCCTTCTCCTTTTGCTTGAACGGCAAAATAGTTGCACAAGGTTTTTGCTGCGGTTTTTGCGTCTTGCATAACAGTTCCAGAGCATCCTGCATCCGGCTCATTTCCGACAACATGAGTTGATAGGCTCTGGTTAGCCGGACCAGGGGAGCTTTATATCTCAATTGTTCTGACTGTAGCCTGAATAAGGTTTGTTGAATGGCTTTTCTTCCCTCGTTATCAGTCTGCGCGTCGATCAGTTCCTGGTTCAATTTCTGCTGTAACCGATCCAGTGCAGCCGGATCTTGTTTTGCCATATGCAGTAATTCATCGAAAGCTGGTAGCGGTGAATAGGTGGAAGCAGCCATAACAGCGCCTATTTGCAAAAAAGAGAAGTTGTTTCTTAGTGTAGACCATTCATTTCAGCTTGTTATTCGTATTGTTTGAGTAGCAGGTGATGGGCTTAGAACATTTCATAGTGCATTCACAATTATGATGTAAATTAATTTATACAATTCCTCTTTGTCTGTTGTTTTTGGTTTAGGCCCTTATTTGTTTGGCTTTAATGGTTGACTTGTTTAGCTTTGGTTTTTAATATGCTTCTATTCGTAATTAATTAAATACGTGTTGTAAATATAAGTTTACTGGTGTTCTGCTTGCATTTATCAAGTAAAACCGGCGCTTTGGCAACGCATGATGCAAACAGGAGCATAAAAATGACTAAGATAGTTGACGATTTACGTATAGTATCGGAGCAGTTATTAAGCCCGCCTGCGGTGTTAAAACAGGCTTTACCTTTATCAGGTGCAGGTTCTGACTTTATTCAGAAATCCCGTCAGGAAATTGCTGACATAGTACATGGTCGTGATCCACGTTTGTTGGTGATCACAGGTCCTTGCTCTATCCATGACCCGGTGTCCGCTATGGATTACGCCCGTCGCTTGAAACAGTTGCAACTGCAATACAAGGATACCTTGTATATCGTAATGCGGGTGTACTTCGAAAAACCCCGCACTACGGTCGGCTGGAAGGGATTTATTAATGATCCGCATCTGGATGACTCTTTTGATCTGGAAACAGGTTTAACTAAAGGCCGTCGTTTACTGCTTGATTTAGTCGAGATGGAATTGCCTGCTGCTACTGAAGCCTTAGATCCGATCAGTCCGCAGTACTTATCTGATTTAATCAGTTGGGCAGCCGTCGGAGCCCGTACTGTGGAGTCACAAACTCACCGTGAAATGGCCAGTGGCTTGTCGATGCCGGTTGGCTTTAAAAATGGCACGGATGGGAATTTAAATATCGCACTGAATGCGCTGCAATCAGCTGCCAGTGGTCACAGCTTTATTGGTATTAACCAAAAAGGTCAGGTCTCTTTGGTGCAAACCGCCGGAAACCCGGATGGCCATGTGATTTTGCGTGGCGGCTCTAAACCTAATTACGACGAAGACAGCGTGCAGGCAGCCTTGGCTGCGCTGCGTAAACATGGTTTACCTGAAGGTTTGGTGATTGACTGTAGCCATGGCAATTCCAGTAAAGATCACAACAGGCAAGGTATTGTGGCTCAGTCTGTGATTGAGCAGCGTGTCAAAGGCAACAAAGCCATTATCGGTATTATGCTGGAAAGTCATATTCATGCCGGGCGTCAGGATTTGGTAGATGGTAAAGCCGAACTTTACGGTGTATCTGTAACAGACGCTTGTATAGACTGGGCCACCACTGCCGAGTTGTTGGCAGGTTTAGAACAGCAGCTATCCTTAGCTGAATCCTCTGAAGTGGCAGCCTGAGAAGAAAATATGAATGATGCGTTAAATACGGCTGAGCCAATGACTGCTCTGCTACCACTGCGTCAGCAAATCGATGTATTGGACAGTCAATTGGTTGAATTGTTGGCGAAAAGAGCTGCAGTGACCGCAGAAGTAGGCAGGGTAAAGCAGCTTTATGCTTTACCTTTGTATGTGCCTGAACGTGAACAGTCCTTGATTAAAGCGCGCCGGCAGCAAGCCGAGCAGGCGGGTGTCTCAGCCGATTTGATTGAAGATGTATTACGCCGGGTGATGCGCGAGTCGTACCAGACGCAGGAAGCAGGCTTTGTTTGTTGCCGTACCCAAGGAGACAAAGTTGTTGTAGTGGGCGGTGCAGGTGCTTTAGGTCAACGTTTTGTCAGTTTATTTCAGCGTTCAGGCTACAGCGTGGAAGTGCTGGAACAAGATAACTGGCATCAGGCAAAAGCTATGGTGCAAGGCGCAGCTTTGATACTGATCGCAGTGCCTATTGCCGTGACTGAACAGGTTATAGCTCAGTTGCCTGAATTAGATGCTGACACAGTGCTGGCTGATTTAACCAGTACCAAAACCGGGCCTTTGACTGCCATGCTGGCCAAACACAGCGGAGCCGTAGTGGGTTTGCATCCTATGTTTGGTCCTGATATCAGTAACATCGCCAAGCAAGTAGTGGTCGTCAGTCATGGGCGTAATGTTGAACACTACCAGTGGCTGATCCAGCAGTTTAAAGTCTGGGGCGCTGTACTGACCGAAAAATCTGCACAGCAGCATGATGAATTGATGCAACTTATTCAGGCGATGCGTCACTTTAGCTCTTTAGTTTATGGCGTGCATTTGGCCGAAGAGCGGGCTGATTTACAGCAGTTGCTGGAATTAAGTTCCCCTATTTACCGGTTGGAGCTGGCGATGGTGGGCAGACTCTTTGCACAAAATGCTGAGCTTTACGCTGACATTATGTTGTCCTCCAGTGCTGTCACGGGGTTATTGCAGCGTTATCAGCACAGGTTTAATCAATTATCACACTTGTTAGCGGCAAGGGACAAAGCAGGTTTAATGGCGGAGTTTGCCAAGGGCCAGCAGTTTTTTGGACCCTTGGCTGATCAGTTTTTGCAGGAAAGTCGCCGTTTGCTACAAAAAGCCTCGGACGAACGTAGTTAAATTAAGTCCTTTCAGTTATATACCCAGAGCCAGTAACTAAAGCTGGCTCATTTTATTGGAGAGCTTTACACTCAAATCTGATGAACACTTTTATCTGTATGGAAAGTCATTGATTTCAATTTGGTTTCGTAAGCTGCTTCGCGTTGTTAAATATCTGGTGATCCTGGCCTTGAGTCTGGTGATTTTATTCGCCTTTGTACCAGTTCCCGTCACTGGAGTAATGATTGAACGGCAAATTCAGGCGCTGTGGAATAATCATAAAAGTTATGAATTGCAGCATGACTGGGTGCCTTTTGAACAAATTTCCGCTGCGATGAAACAAGCGGTCGTGGCGGCTGAAGATCAAAAGTTTCCGGATCACTATGGCTTTGATACCGCAGCTATCGAAAAGGCACTGGAGTACAACAGCAGAGGCCGGAAAGTGCGTGGTGCTTCCACCATCAGCCAACAAACTGCAAAGAATGTGTTTTTATGGACGGGCCGCAGCTGGTTTCGCAAAGGGCTGGAGCTGGTGTTTACTGGTCTGATTGAGCTAACCTGGGGCAAGGAACGCATTTTAGAAGTGTATTTAAATAGTGTGGAGTTTGGTCCCGGAGTTTTTGGGGTTGAGGCTGCCGCGCAGAAATTTTTTAAACGACCCGCCAGCAAGTTGAGTCGCCATCAGGCAGCATTGCTAGCCGCTGTTTTGCCTAATCCACTGCGTTTTAAAGTACAAAGTCCTTCGCCTTATGTTTACAAACGCCAGCAATGGATTTTAAAACAAATGAGGCAATTAGCCCCGATAGAACAGCGCTTTGCTGATAATTAAATCTAGTATGACTTTTTCATGACT
Organism: Rheinheimera sp. KL1; assembly: GCF_001275035.1. Lineage (NCBI taxonomy): Bacteria > Pseudomonadati > Pseudomonadota > Gammaproteobacteria > Chromatiales > Chromatiaceae > Rheinheimera > Rheinheimera sp. KL1. The sequence goes on along the minus strand of NZ_LAMX01000008.1, from coordinate 67,762 downwards.
ATGATGTGACTGTCCGATGAAGATTTCCGATTTTTAACGCTTTTTCGCTGCAAACTTTGCTCAGGCTGTTTAGGATCTGCCGCAACTGAAGAGTTGAAGCGGAGTTTGATCATGGGCAAAAGAACATCTGAATTTATGCGCTCTGTGCATATAAAAACTATCCAGGCCGATTTACAGCAAGGGAAAAGCATCGAGGATGCAACGCAGCACCTGCGTTTTGTTGGCGTCTGCGAGGATGAGATGATCGAGCTTTTAATCGAAGCTGGATACAATCCTGAGCACTATGCCATTCAGGGTTCTGAGTATTCAGGTATTTAAGTGGGCCGTTCTGCGATGGTGGAAATAAAAATGCAAAAAAGCAGGGACTGCATGCAGTCCCTGAAGCGCTGGGTATAGAACAGGAATAGAGCTGCGTCTTGCTACAGCCATAGCTAAGATGCCCAAACGCTGTGTCCGTTCTGTGACACCCCGCGCTTCTGCTCTGGTGAATACGTATTCAGCCGATTTTTTATCTTATTTGGGTAATTTGTGATTTTTCTGCAGGAAAAACAGGTCGGATTAGAGGAATTTTCTGCAAAATAAAGTATCCTTTGCGCACTTTTAACCGGCTTGGGGTACTCCATGCGTTTTTACTTCCCTCTGATCATCATTGATGAAGATTTCAGATCCGAAAATACCAGTGGTTCAGGCATTCGTGAACTGGCTGCAGCCATTGAGGCTGAAGGCATGGATGTGGTGGGTTACACCAGTTATGGTGACCTGACCTCTTTTGCTCAACAACAAAGCCGGGCCGCTGGTTTTATTTTGTCTATTGATGACGAAGAATTTGGTGGCGGCTCTGTGGAAGACAGCCAATCGGTGCTGGAAAACCTTAAAGGTTTTGTTGATAAAATCCGTCATCGCAATCCGGATATTCCAATTTATCTGTACGGAGAAACCCGTACTTCTCGCCATATCCCTAATGCAATTTTACGTGAACTGCATGGTTTTATTCATATGCACGAAGACACGCCAGAGTTTGTGGCGCGTCATATTATTCGTGAAGCGAAAAGTTATTTAGATACCCTGGCTCCACCGTTTTTCCGCGCCTTAACCAACTATGCACAGGATGGCTCCTACTCCTGGCATTGTCCTGGACACTCAGGCGGTGTGGCCTTTTTAAAATCGCCTGTGGGTCAGATGTTCCACCAATTTTTTGGTGAAAACATGTTACGTGCTGATGTCTGTAATGCGGTCGATGAGTTAGGTCAGTTATTGGATCACACAGGTCCTGTGGCGGCTTCAGAGCGCAATGCGGCTCGTATTTTTAATGCGGATCATTTGTTTTTTGTCACCAATGGCACTTCTACCTCCAACAAAATCGTCTGGAACTCCACAGTGGCTCCGGGTGATATAGTTGTGGTTGACCGTAACTGCCATAAGTCTATTTTGCACGCCATTATGATGACAGGGGCTGTGCCGGTATTTTTAATGCCAACGCGCAACCACTACGGCATTATTGGCCCTATCCCACGCAGTGAGTTTGAACCTGCGACCATTCGTAAGAAAATGCTGGCCAATCCATTTTGCCGTGAAAAGTTGGAACAAAATCCAGATGTTAAACCACGGGTTTTGACTATTACTCAGTCGACTTATGATGGCGTCTTGTATAACGTCGAGGAAATTAAGTCGCTGCTGGATGGCGAAATTGAAACCCTGCACTTTGATGAAGCCTGGTTACCTCATGCCGCTTTCCATGATTTCTATGGCGATTATCACGCGATAGGGGAAGGCCGTCCACGTTGTGAAACTTCGATGGTGTTCTCGACTCAGTCGACACATAAGCTGTTAGCTGGTATTTCACAGGCGTCACAAATCCTGGTGCAGGATGCGCAGCAGAACAAGCTGGATCAGCATCTGTTTAATGAAGCTTATCTGATGCATACCTCGACCAGTCCGCAATACGCCATTATTGCCTCCTGTGATGTGGCTGCAGCCATGATGGAAGCGCCAGGTGGCACAGCCTTAGTAGAAGAGTCGCTGGACGAAGCTCTGGAGTTCCGCCGAGCTATGCGCAAAGTCGACGACGAATATGGGGATGATTGGTGGTTTAAGGTGTGGGGACCGGATGATTTAACAGACGAAGGTCTGGATCACCGCGATGCCTGGATGTTAAAAGCGGGCGAGAGCTGGCATGGTTTCGGTGATATAGCTGAAGGTTTTAACCTGCTCGACCCTATTAAAGCCACCATTTTGACACCAGGTTTAAACGTCGACGGTGATTTTGATGAGTCAGGTATTCCAGCTGCTATTGTGGCTAAATATCTTGCCGAACACGGCGTGGTCATTGAAAAAACCGGTCTATACTCGTTTTTCATTATGTTTACCATCGGCATTACCAAAGGCCGTTGGAATACCATGGTGACAGCGCTGCAGCAGTTTAAAGACGATTACGATAAAAACGCGCCATTGTGGCGGGTATTGCCGGAATTTATCGCCAAGTACCCTCAATACGAACGTATTGGTTTAAAGGACTTATGTGATCAAATTCACCAGATCTACCGCGAAAACAACGTCGCCAAGATGACCACAGAGATGTATTTATCTGAGCTGGTACCAGCGATGAAACCATCCAAAGCTTTTGCTGCCATGGCACACAAAGAGCTGGATCGGGTGCCGCTGGATGATCTGATCGGCCGTATTACCGCTGTGATGTTAACGCCTTACCCACCTGGTATCCCGCTATTAGTGCCGGGTGAAGTGTTCAACACTGTGATAGTGGACTATCTGAAATTCGCCCGCGAATTTAATGGTCGTTTCCCGGGCTTTGAGACTTATATTCACGGTCTGGTCAGTGAAGAGCGCAACGGCAAAACAGAATATTTTGTCGACTGTGTAAAAGCGCAATAACGGATGACTGGGTCAGAGTCAAAGACTCTGGCCCAGCTGATAACAATCACAAATCGCTTGCCAGGCTTGCTCTGGTGTATCAACAAACTGAATAAGCTCCAGATCTTCTGCTTTAATTAATCCTTCCTCGACCAGCATGTCGAAGTTAATCAAACGATTCCAGAAGCTTTTATCGTAAAGTATGACGGGTACTGTGTTGGCTTTGCCGGTTTGCAATAAGGTCAAAGTTTCAAACAACTCATCCAGAGTGCCAAAACCTCCGGGGAAGGCGACTAAAGCTCGTGCTCGTTGCAAGAAGTGCATTTTACGAATAGCAAAATAGTGAAAACGAAAGCAAAACTCTGGTGTGATATAAGGGTTAGGTTTTTGCTCGTGCGGCAGCACTATATTCAGACCAATACTTTGACCACCTGCCTGATAAGCGCCTTTATTGGCGGCTTCCATCACACCTGGTCCACCACCACTGATAATCATCAGAGAGCTATCTGGACAATCTTTGCTGTGCTGAGTGACTAATCTTGAAAATTCGGCCGCCGCTTCGTAATAGACACTGTTTTTCAGCTGTCGCTGAGCCTCTCTTAATTGCTGCTGCAGTGCTACAGCATCCGGCTGTTGGGTCAATTTAGTCTGGGCTACAGCAATCATCTGTTCAGCCTGCTGACGTGAAACAAAACGAGCACTGCCGAAGACAACAACTGTCGCATTGATTTGATGCTGCTCGAGGATCAACTGAGGTTTCAAGTACTCCAACTGCAAACGTACATGCCGTAGTTCGTCCTGCATCAAAAAATCATTATCTGCAAAAGCCAGCTTGTAAGAGGGATGCTCAAGTAAATCCTGACTTTGTTGCTCTGTTGCTTCACGGGCAGAACTCAGATGGCGTTGATACAGCGGATTATCAGCAGACATAAAAAGACTCCGGAGATAGGAAAAATTAATAAACTAACATATTGTTTGATATGGACTAATCTTTTACTACTTCAATTCAGTTATAACATGGGGAGAACCCCACAACCGGAGTGCACTCAATGCCATTAGATGCCAGTTTAACCTTTTTAGGCGCCGCCGAGCAGGTTACAGGGTCTTGTTATCTGTTAAAGCTCAAAGAGAAGCAAATTTTACTCGATTGCGGTATGACTCAAGGCGAAAACCAAATTACTGAATGGCATAAATTCCGCTTTGCCTTTCGCCCTAAAGATATCGACTATGTGATTCTGTCGCATGCCCATATTGATCACAGTGGTCTATTGCCGCTGCTGGTGGCTAAAGGTTTTCAGGGCAAAATTTATTGTACTCAGGGCACGGCTTTATTGCTTGGTGTATTGCTGAAAGATTCAGTGCATTTGTATTTAAAAGATCTGGAGTGGCAAAACCGGCAGTTGGCCCGTCAGGGCAAAAGGCTACTGGATCCTGTGATGGGGATACAGGATGTAGAGCAGGTGTTGGACTACTGCCATCCTATAGGCTATCAGCAAAAAACCACAGTCTGCGAAGGGCTTGAGCTGGAGTTTTTGGATGCGGGTCATATCCTGGGTTCTGCCATAGTCCAGCTGGCAGTCAAGCAAGGCAAGGCCATGCGCCAGTTGGTGTTTTCCGGTGATTTGGGTAATCCTGCTACAGTATTGATGCCTGATCCAAGTCCGGTCAAAACCGCTGATCTGGTGCTGATGGAAAGTACCTATGGCGATCGAAACCACCAGCCTTTGCAGAATACGTTGGAAGAATTTGCCAATGCACTGGAAGAAGCACACAGAGGCGGCGGAAATGTATTTATTCCTGCGTTCGCTTTAGGTCGTAGTCAGGAAATTTTGTATTACCTCGGACTTTTGTACCATCAAGGCCGGTTGAAACAAAAGATGGTGGTACTCGATAGCCCAATGGCAATTGAGATCACTAAAATTTACAGTGAGTTGATGAGCGAGTTCGACCGCAAAGATACGAAGGTGTTACATGGCTTTGGAGCTCGTGATTTGCAATCCTTTTTGCCGATCCTACGCCTGGCTTCCAGTATGGAAGAGTCCATGGCGTTAAACCGGGTCAGTGGTGGAGCTATTGTGATTGCAGGTTCTGGCATGTGTAACGGTGGCCGTATTGTGCATCACTTAAAACACAATTTATGGAAAAGCAGCAATCATTTGATTTTCGTTGGTTTTCAGGCCAGGGGGACTTTAGGCCGACGGCTGGTGGATGGTGAAAAAAGAGTCAAACTCTTTGGCCAGAATATAGCGGTCAAAGCAACAGTCCATACCATTGGCGGTTTTTCTGCTCATGCCGGTCAGGATGAGTTAATCGGCTGGGCCAGGATGATCGGCGGTGAGCCACGCTTTTATCTGGTGCATGGTGAACCGCAAGCTCAACAAGCGCTGCAAAGCCGTATGATGGATTACGGCCTGCATTGCCAGATCGCTGAAAAAGGTCAACAAATTAAACTATAGGGGGCGTCCACCACTGTTTTGCTGAAGAAGGTCAGCTAGGTCAACTATGACGCATCCACACTAACCACAGTTGGGCTGATATCTTCACTTGGATAACAGCCCAATACTTTGACAAAACGAGTGATACGGTTCAGTTCATCCAAAGCGCGGGTCATGGCGTAATCGCCTAAATTAGCGAATACGTCCACATAAAACATTTCTTCCCATGGGTTGCCCGGGATAGGGCGAGACTCCAGTTTACCCATGCTGATACCATGTTGTTTCAATACGGTTAATGCATCGACTAAGGCGCCTGGCTGCTGGCCTGTGTACATAATAAAAGTGGTTTTAGCTGGGATGGCTTTCGCCACATTTATTGCTTTGCGCGCCACCACAATAAAACGGCTGGCGTTGTCTTTTTGATTGGCTAAACCGCGGCCTAATACCTCTAAACCATAGAGCTTGCCACCTTCTTCACCACCAATAGCCACTACAGATTTATCCTGAGCTTTACGAACTCGCTCAAAAGCGTCAGAGGAGGCGTCGCAGTATTCAATTTTGACATTGGATAAACCCTGCAGATAATTACTGCACTGAGCTATGACTTGTGGGTGAGCACAAATTTGACGGATTTTAGTTAATTCTGTGCCTTCCACACCCAATAAACAGTGTTCTATAGGGTGGGTCAATTCGCCGACGATCGATAAACGGGTGTGCTGCAGTAAGTCATAGACTTCGTTAATACTGCCGGATGAGGTGTTTTCGATAGGCAACACGGCATAATCAGCATGGCCTGTTTCTACCGCCTGCACTATTTCGTTAAAACTGTCGCAGCCAATTTCAATCAGCTTTTCAGCACGACGGGTGAAGTACTTTTGCGTGGCCCAGTAGCTGTATGAACCCTGACGACCTAAAAAGGCGACACGACAGACAGGACCATTGTCGCCATTGAGTTGGCCTTGCACTTTGGCTTGTTGTTGCAGTACTGAGTCTTCAATAATCACGTGGTAAATTTTAGTCACATACTGAGCGTCTAAACCCAATTCCTTACCACGTTCAATCAATGACACCAGCAACTCTTCTTCCCGTTTTTGATCGCGGATCGGTTTATTTTGTGCCAGTTTGGCATCGGCTACGCTTAATGCGAGCTGACGTCGGGTGCCAACAATTGCAGCAAGTCTTTGTCTGTGCTACTGATCTGCTGGCGAATATGGTCTAAATCTATGCTCATAACAGCGTCCTTTAAGCTAAAAAAAAACCTCCCGATGTTGGGAGGTTTTTTGGTTTATCACGCGCGCGCGACTTACCGCCTCCCCGTTGGGGTGGTAAAGAGGCGAAAAAAGCGAGCGATCTGAATTTGTTTCATGGTCACCACAATAGTAAGTCTGGACGTCTAAAGTCAAGCTTTAGGTTGCAACTTCAGCAAGTATTTTTGCTCACCAGGTAAAAAGCCTAAAGGCTGCTCCTTTAACCAGAAGTCGTGGTCGGCGTCATAAAAAGGCGATAACGGATGACCAGACTGACCTGCCGGGATCACTAAAATACCTTCAGCTTCTTTGCCTGGAGACACCACCATGCGCTCCGACTGGCCATGCACTTTGTTTTGCACTCGCGGCATATGACTGTCGCCATTCATTGGCATAGCAGGCATATTCAACCAGTCACCAAAGAAGGGCACAGCAGCTGCCAAAGGATGCACTATGGCACTCTGATTGATATTGCCCCAACTGGCGCTGGCTAAACTGCCATAATCGGTTTCTAATTTTTGTTTACTCTGCAACACAGCCTGTTGCAACAGGCTACGCCAGGAGCTGAAATCAGCCGGCAAGGTATCAGTACGCTGCTGCTGGATCATTTCCCAGCCAGCGGTTTCCAGTGAAAACTTTAGATCCCGGCCTGATAATTTGTTCTGCTCCAGTAACGCCGTTAAAGGCGCAAAAGTCAGCTCCAGAGTTTTAGCCCGGAAGGCCCGCACCAACGAATAACCGACTGAGCCGATACTGGCCTGACTGGCATCTTTCATCACATAATCCCGATAAGACTCAAGCTGATGTTCTGCCACAAAATCTTTGGTCAGTACAGTCTCGAGCAAGAGCTGTTGCCAGCGAGCGAGCATCAAGCGCGATGATCCAGTTGTATGGCATGCAGGCTTTTCTCGTTATGCTGCGCTGATGCTAAGAGTGCATCCCGGATTTGTTGGCCGCGAGCGCCCAGATCATAGCCGCCATTACCTATTAACTCTAAATCTTTACCGCCAATCATTCGGCTGTTGGCTGTCCAGAGCTGGCCGGATTGAGGCTGGTAAATTTGTGGGTAAGCACTTTGTGACAAATAACCCGTCCAGTTATTCTGGCCATTGCTCCAGTCTTGCGGTGTATCCATCTGTTGTACTTTGCGCTGTGGCAAAGCACCAATCAAAGTCCAGCCAATTGCGCCGTCTTTATCTGCCACCAGTAAGTTTTGCGCCGGAACTCCGGCACTGGCGGCCAGTTTTAACGTCTCTTTTACGCCTTTACTTTTCTCAAGTGTTATTAAATTAAAGTTGGCACCTTGTGGATCATGCGCCACCCAGCGGTAAGCATAATTCTGAAAAGGAGGTGTTAAAACCGGACCCCAGATGGTTTCTTTTTGTAGCACCAACTCATCGGGCTGACCTTTGACCTTAATCACTTCGTTCTGATAACTGAACTCCTGCCAGCCGTCTGTAGTCTGGTATTTCTCAGCTTTCTCATCCAGTTTTAGCGCTATAACATCAGACCAATCTGCGGTGCTGTTGGTAAAACCCCAGGCGATATGACCATTACTACCCGCTACTATAGCCGGAGTGCCTGGCAGGCTGACCCCTGCAACTTCATAGGCTTCTCCGTTTTCTATCCACTTCAGCTGGGCCTTAAACCAGGTGCCTGGCACCCGAATGCCTAAATGCATATCATCGGCCAGAATGGCCCGGCCATCTGCTGTTCTTTTGCCTGAGACGGCAAAGTTATTACTGCCGATATCTGTGCTGTCATGCAAGGAGCAGTCTGTGCAGGCGGTTTTTTGCCCAGCTAATACGGCTGGGTAGCTGGACTTCGGCATAGGTGTCAGACTAACTTTGCTTTCATCCATAGCAGCTTGCCAGTCCGGGCTGTGCTGAAATAAAAAGTCGTACCAGTCCTGGGGTAACTTTTGTTGCATCAAGCCCATAGCTAATTCGTCTTTGCCTTCAGCACCCTGCAAATCCAGATACATGCTGTATAGCGCCAAAAAGGAATCAGCTTCAACCCAGTTACGCGGAGTCTGAGCTAGCAAGCCATACTCAAAAGGTGGCCAACCCAGTTCAGCTAAACCTGCATTCACCCCTGCTGTATATCGCTTTAAGAGTACTTTGTGCTCAGCAGGTAAGGCAGCAAACCCCCATTCTGCTTTGGCTCTGAATCTGTGAATGCGACGTTTTTTATCCAGCTCCAACGCCATTTCGCCAAACAGTTCCGACAGCTCACCAGCTGCATTGCGGCGCAATAAATCCATTTGGAAAAAGCGCTCTTGTGCATGCACAAAACCTAAGGCATAAGCCACATCATTGCGGTTTTCGCCTTCGATACTGGCATAACCCTGAGCATCCCGGCTGATCGCAACACTTTGATTGACCTCCGCAGGCAATTCACCTTCATACAGCGGCAAACTGCTGCGAAGCACAAAGTATAGAAAACCAGCCACCAGCAGTATCAGAGTCAGTAAGCTGATCGAAATCCGTTTAAACCAAAGCATAGGTTTTTGCTTCCAATAGGGTAAAATCAATAACTTATCATAATAGAGGACGATAAGAAGATGAAAGTGATTCAGTTATGGGATAAGGCCATTCGTATTTATCACTGGAGCCAGTTATTGTTGCTGGTTGGTTTATGGTTTAGCGCTGAGCAGGGGTATTTGGTGCTGCATCAGCTTTTTGCCTATTCGTTAGCAGCACTTTTGATCAGTCGTATTCTCTGGGGTTTTGTTGGCAGTGAGACGGCTCGTTTTAGCCATTTCCTGCAAAGTCCGCTGCAGTTGGTACAGATGTGGAATAAAGCTAAACATGGTATCGGCCATAGAGGCTTGTCCGGTTATATGAGTCTGACCTTAATGCTGTTGTTAGCCTTGCAGTTTATTTCCGGCTTAATGACCACAGATGATGTAATGACCGAAGGCCCCTTGTATAGTGCGGTATCCTCTGACTGGTCCTCTTTTGCCTCTTGGTTTCATCATAATAACTTTAATCTGCTATTGGCGCTGATTGCAGTGCACGTGGTTGCAGCTTTGGTGCATGGATTTAAAAAAGACGGTGTTTTAGGCGCTATGCTGCATGGCAAGCTTCAAACTGAAGTACAGCAACCTAAAGTGAAATCAACGGGTTGGTACCTGCTGCTGGTGCTGGTGTTTGCCGGGATTTTTGCGCTCTGGCAAGGTGTATCTTTGTATCAGCAGTGGTGATGTGTAACGGTAGCTTCTAAGGATATATCCAAGGTCATTGGAGTTGCAGCGAGGCGAAAGGCCGCAGTCAACAAAGCTGCGGCTTCAAGGACGAAGGATAGAGATTAGTCTGCTTTGTATTGGTCATGACACGCCTTGCAGTTTTTGGCGAAATTACCAAAAGCAGGCTTAATAGTGGCCTGATCGCCAGACTTAGCGGCAGTTTGCAAGGCTAAAGCATCAGCCTGGAATTGCTCTGCTTTTTGTTTAAAGTCTTGTAGGTTTTTCCAGATCTCTGCTTTGGCATCACTTTTTACTTTGTCAGCACCAGGTACTTCAAAGGCTTCCCATGGCAATGTGGTCAGTGTTGCTAAAGCATCAGCACGTTTTTCTGCACGTTTCGCGTCAAAAGGCACTTTGCCGCGCATCATGTCTCCTAAATCGACGAAATTATGCCGGATCAACTGGAAGCTATGTTGGCGGTAGGTGACTGAGTCTTCGGCGTCGGTAAAGGCGCTGCCCGCCAGAGCTGCGGCAGAAGATAAACCCAAAGATAGCAAGATAAACAGATTTTTCATTGGCTTAATTCTCATTTATTTGATTTTGATGCAATAATGGTTTGATGCTTTTGTATGCCACATTAGCATTACAACTGAACCCCGTCGCTGTCAATTCAGGAAATCATGTGAAGGAAGTCAATTTCCACAAACCTACAGGTATGAATTCCCTTAGCATTAAGTTCGCGCTGCTGGTATTTATGCTAACCATAGTTGCCAGTGCGGCTATTGCTTATGCTGTGCTGATATTGCAACAAAGTGTACTAGTTGAGCAGGAAAAACAACAACTAAAACTGCAATCTGAGAAATATGCCCGTGAATTGGATGCTGCTTTTCTGACCCGAGAAAAAAAAGCTATCAGTGCAAATAACATAGTGGTGCGTTATTTAACAAAAAATACAGCAGTCACTTCCTCCGTGCCTGCAACCTTGCCAGATGGTAGTGTGCGTAGCAGGATGATTTATCGGCAGCCTTTATTCCTCAAACAAAGTTAGATGCTCAGCAAGCACGCTGGTTAGTGCAAACCGAAGAATTATGGCAACAGTTGGCGCCTTTAATGCTGGAGGAGTTTTTTAATTTTTATTTTATTTCGAAACAGGGGTTGATCCGTATAGCTCCTGCCGACTGGGCTCTTGAAGTACCGGTCACTCATGACTTCACCAAAGATATATTCTTTGATATCGCAAGTCCCGAACAAAACCCCAGTCGTCTGCCTCGTTGGACTCCCCTTTATTACGATCCGATTTGGCAAAAATGGATGACCAGTCTGGTGATCCCTGTCTACGCAGAGGATGAATTTCTGGGGGTCACAGGCAGTGACTATGTCCTCGATGAACTGTTTCTTGATTTGACCACTATTGAGCAGTCCTCAAATGGCGTACGTAGCCTGTTATTTGACTCTAGAGGTCATCTGTTACTGGATGGGAAAAAGCCAGTAGCAGTGGAGGGGGGCGCGCAGCAAAACTTTGATGCCAGATATAGTTCAGTTACACCAAGACGTCCGGAGCTGGCCGCTTTTATTCAGCAAGTGGTTGCAAATCCAAAACAGCTGGAGCTGCGACAAGCCGATGTGACTAACTATCTGATCTCCGCGGCTAAAGTAGAGCGATTAGATTGGTACTTGACTCTGTATCAGGATAAACAGGTTGTGATGAGTGGCCTGAAAGATTTTCGTGACAATGTGATGTTAATCTTCCTTGCGGTCGCTGTGGTAGTGGCTTTATCTCTGCAATTTTTTATTTATCAGTTTATTTTAAAACGCTTAACCCGCTTATCCTCTGCAGTACAGCGTATTAGCCGTGGCGACTTGCAACAAATAGCTCTGGATCAGAATGACGATGAGATAGGCATGCTGAACCGGGCTTTTAATGGTATGGCGGACGAAATTCATCAACTGATATCAGGGTTAAATACTCGTATTGTTGAAAAAGAACAAGCTGAACGGGCAACCCGTAAACTGACCAAAGCCGTGGCTTTTTCCAGCTCTGGATTGCTGTTAACTGATAAAGAACTGCATATTGAATACGCCAATCCTTTTATGCTGGAACTGATTGGCTGTACCGCAGAGCAGATGATGCAGAAACCTTTGTCCTCCCTGTTTGCCGCTGAAATGTTTTTTGTCGGTGAAGAAATAGCGCAAACCTTGCGGGAACGTCATCATTGGCGCGGTGATATGTTGTTGCAGCATGTACTTCGTAAACTTTGGGTGTCATTAGCAATAGCACCGATCCGTGATGAAAAGGGGGATGTCAGCAACTATGTCTGCGCCATGCAGGACATTTCTTTTATCAAAGAGAGTCAGCGTAAAATGGAACAGCTGGCCTATTACGATATGCTCACCGGCCTTGCCAATCGCAGTTATTTCCGCGACCAGTTACGCAAAGCTATTGCCATGTCCTCCCGGGGTTATTACCACTTTGCTTTGTTGTATTTTGATCTGGATGAATTTAAGCGGATTAACGACACTTTAGGTCATGATGCCGGTGATGAATTACTCAAAGAAGTAGCCCGCAGGTTAATCAGTCGTTTGCGTGAGGAAGATACCATAGCCCGTTTAGGGGGCGATGAGTTTGCCGTGATCTTAAGCGGGATTAAAGACAGAGCCCAGGCTGCCCTTATTGCTGAAAATTTGCAGCAAAGTTTTGCGGCCCCAGTCAAATTAACAGGTCAGGAAGTAGCAATCAGCGCCAGTATTGGTATCACCATAGCGCCAGAAGATGCGGCTGATGAGGAGCTGTTGCTCAAACATGCTGATCTGGCTATGTATGAGGCTAAGGCTCGTGGTCGTAACACCTATCATTTCTTCAGTCAGGATTTAAACGAGGCTGCCAAAGAGAAATTACAGATTGAAAACCAGCTGCGTGAAGCCATACGCGAGCATCAATTTGTCTTGTATTACCAACCAAAAATAGACATTCGCACTAATGTCGTCATTGGTTATGAAGCATTGCTGCGTTGGGTTCGGCCTGATGGTTCGATGATCCCGCCCTTGCGCTTCATCCCGGTGGCAGAGAGCACGGGGTTGATAGTGGAAATTGGCGAATGGATAGTATGGGAGGCTTGTCGTTTTATCAGCCGCCAGCAATCCAGGGGTCATGATGTCAGCATTTCTATCAACCTGTCGGCACGGCAATTTACCGATCAAAATCTGACCGAAGTGGTCGAGCGGGTATTGCAAAGAACCGGGGCCCGACCCGATAAACTGATCTTCGAAATTACTGAGTCCATGTTAATGGGAGACACTGATGCGGCTATTGCCCAGTTAAATGAGTTAAAAGGGCTGGGGGTGACTTTATCTATTGACGACTTTGGTACAGGCTATTCATCGCTGAGTTATTTAAAGCGATTCCCGGTAGACGAGCTGAAAATAGACCGTTCTTTTGTCAAAGATATTCCGAATGAAACCAATGACATGGACATAGTTGCGGCCATTATCGCGATGGCGCAAAAAATGAACCTGAGGGTGGTGGCAGAAGGGGTAGAGAGCAAAGAACAGGTTGAATTCTTGAAAAACAATGCTTGCTATCTGGTACAAGGTTATTACTTCAGCATGCCAAGAGCAGAGCAGGACTTATATAACCTGAGTTATCAACCATTATTAATAGGGGAAACGCCACTGTAATCTGTAGTTGGGACTAAGCCCGCTTTGCTGCATGCTTTTCCTCGTCAGTGTACAGGGCAAAACCTCAACAAAACCAGGAAACATCCATGATCAAACTAAGACTGTCCTTGTGCAGTACGGCAATGCTTTGCGCGCTATTGCCTGCAGCTTCGGCGGATCAAACCACGCCTGTTCAGGGCATACGTGATAAATCTCCGCAACTTTACGCTTTAACCAATGCCACAGTGATCACTGAACCTGGCAAACGGCTGGACAAAGCGACTGTGCTTATCAGCAACGGTAAAATCAGCAAAATACAAAATAAAGCGGATGTACCGGCTGGTTACCAGACGATAGATGCCAGCGGCTATTTTATTTATCCGGGTTTTATCGATCTATACAGTCAGTATGGCTTGCCCAAAGCAGAAAAGGGCAATGGCTTCGAATTCGGTCGCAAGCCGAATTACACCAATGACCGCAAAGGTGGCAATGCCAGCAATGCCGCTATTCATGCTCGCCAGCAGTGGGTCAGTGAATTTAAACCTGATGCTGAACAGGCAAAAAGTTATCAGCAGCAGGGCTTTACTACGGTGCAATCCGGTCGTTTTGACGGTATTTTTCGTGGCCAGGCTTTTGTTGCCTCATTAGTGCCGGGTTTGCCGAATGAAGCTGTGATGCGGGCACAGGCCAACCAATTTATGGCCTTTAGCAAAGGGACTTCGGTGCAAAGTTATCCATCGTCCTTGATGGGCAGCATAGCCCTTATTCGTCAGACCTTGGCGGATGCCAATTGGTACAGTCAGGCTTACGGCAAAGGCAACTGGCGTTTTTACAATCAAGCCATTGAATTTAATGCTGATTTAGCGGCATTAGGCCAGTTAAAGACTCAGGGGCTGGTGTTTGAAGCTGCTGACGATCAGGCCTTGTTACGGGCGGATAAGCTGTTAAAAGAATTTGGCTTGAATAAAGCGGCTCTGATCGCTTCAGGCTATGAGTACAGTCGTATTGAACAAATCAAAGCAACGGGCCGTCCGCTTATACTGCCTCTGGCTTTTCCTGCAGCACCTGCAGTACAGCAACTGAATGATCAGTTGGATGTGGAATTAGCGCAGTTACGACACTGGGAAAGAGCGCCAGCTAATGCTGCGGTATTGGAGCAGGCCAAAGTGCCTTTTGCGCTGACACTGCATAAACTGGAAAAACCAGAACAATTCTGGCCAAACCTGCGTAAAGCTGTGTCTTATGGCTTAAGTCAGCAAAAAGCTTTAGCCGCACTGACGACCGAACCGGCCAAATGGCTGGGGATGGAGCAACAGATAGGTAAAATTGCTGAAGGTTATCAAGCCGATTTAGTGGTCAGTAAAGGCGATTTATTTGCTGATGGTGAAATAGTAGCGACCTGGGTGCGTGGTCAGCAACAACAGTTCACAGCTATGGATTTACCACAATTTGCCGGTACCTATCAGTTGAATGTCAATGGCAGCAGCTTGCCGTTAGAACTGACAGATAAAAAAGGCTCAGTCGAGGGTACAGTCAAGCTGGGCGATAAAACCAGTAAGTTACAACATGTGGCTGTACAAAAAAATCAGCTGCAGTTTGCTCTGGATCTAAAAGCTTTAGGGCAGGGAGCAGGCATAGCGCAGTTTAGCGGCGAACTCAAAGGTAAAACCTTGCAAGGCAAGTTAGTCACTGCAGAGGGCAATACTCTTGCGATCAGTAGTCTGCAGCAACCTCTCGTTGCCAAAGTTGAACAGAAAAAAGTCACAGAAAAACCTGTTTTAGTGTCAAAACTGACGACTCCTAATCGGGCTTTTGGCGTGACTGAACAAGCCAAACAGCAAAATGTGCATATCAAAAATGCCACAGTCTGGACTTCAGCCAAAGCAGGTAAGTTAGAAAACACCGATGTGCTGGTAGAAGACGGCGAGTTTGTCAAAATTGGTAAAAATTTATCTACTCCGTCTGGTTTTCAGGTGATTGATGCCACCGGCATGCACTTAACAGCTGGTATTATCGATGAGCACTCGCATATCGCCATTGATCAAGGCGTGAACGAAGGCTCAGACGCTGTCACCTCCGAAGTGCGGATTGGTGATGTACTGGATGCGGATGACATTAATATTTATCGTGGTTTAGCAGGCGGTACTACCACAGCCCAACTGTTACACGGCAGTGCTAACCCTATTGGTGGTCAGGCACAAATTATTCAGCTGCGCTGGGGCGATAATTCAGAGCAACTGAAGTTTAAAGGTGCACCACAGAGCATCAAATTTGCTTTAGGTGAAAACGTCAAACAATCCAACTGGGGCGACGACTTTGTCACCCGCTATCCACAAACCCGTAGTGGTGTTGACACTATTATTCGTGATGCCTTCCAGGCTGCCAAAGAATACAAAGCACAATGGGCGGAGTATGAGGATTTATCCAGTTCGGAGCAGAGTAAAACTGCACCACCCCGGTTGGATTATCGTTTAAAAGCTTTGGTTGAAATTTTAGATAAAGAACGTTTTATCCACGTACATTCTTATGTGGCCTCTGAAATTCTGATGATTATCAAATTAGCCGAGGAAATGGGCTTTAACATCACCACTTTCACGCACATTCTGGAAGGCTACAAAGTCGCGGACGAGATGAAAGCACATGGTGCCAGCGCTTCTACTTTTGCCGACTGGTGGGCTTATAAAATGGAAGTGCAGGATGCTATTCCAACCAACGTTTGTTTAATGCAACAACAAGGCGTGTTGGTCAGCGTCAACTCAGATAGCCCGGATTTACAGCGTCGTTTGAATCAGGAAGCGGCCAAAGCTGTGGTCTACTGTGGTATGGATGAACAACAAGCGCTGAATATGGTAACTATTAATCCAGCGAAGCAGTTAAAAATTGATGAAAAAGTGGGTTCAGTCGAAGAGGGCAAACAGGCTGACTTCGTCTTGTGGTCTGCTCATCCATTGTCTGTGTACGCCCGTGCCCAACAAACCTGGATTGAAGGTACACCTTATTATCAACTGACGAAAGACGAGCAACTGCAACAGCAAGTGGCCAGTGAAAAACAACAGCTGATCCAGAAGGTGCTGCAATCTTCTGATGAGGAAAAAGCAGGTTCTGGCGCGTCCTATAAAGCCAATAACCCGGTTTGGCACTGTGAGGATAACCATGACGTGTTATCCCTTGCTTTTGATCACCAGCATTAATGGAGTCCGTCATGAAATTTTCTAAACTTTTTACCCTGATGACGGCAGCACTTTGTGTAACGGCACAGGCTAATGATATAGCGCCAGCTCCTGCACAACGTCAGGCTATCCTGTTACAGGATGCCACTGTGCATACTGTGACCAATGGTGTCTTAAAAGATACTGATGTCTTACTGGTGGACGGTAAAATCAGCGCTATAGGCGCAGATTTAGCAGTGCCAGCTGGCGCACAAGTGCTGTCTTTACAAGGCAAGCAGTTGTATCCAGGTCTGGTCGCTTTAGCGAATCAGCTGGGTTTAACCGAAATTGAAGCAGTACGGTCAACAGATGACACCACAGAAGTGACCAATACCAACCCGGATATCAAAGCTCAGGTCGCTTACAACGCTGACTCCGAAGTAGTCCCTACGATTCGCGCTAATGGTTTTAGTTACAGCCTGGTCTATCCAAATGGCTCTCTGATCATGGGCCAGTCGGCATTGATGCAATTGGATGCCTGGAACTGGACTGATGCCACAGTGGTAGATTCAGTAGCCTTACATATCAAATGGCCCCGTGCTGATGTGACGCCAAGTCCATGGCGGCCACAAAAGCCGGAAGACATTCGTAAAGCCAGTCAAAAGGTTATGGCAGAGCTTGAAGGCTACTTCAAAACAGCAAAAGCTTATGCTGACGCTGTCGGGAAAGGTGTAAAACTGCCAGTTGACTCACGTTGGCAGGCGATGATCCCGGTGTTTAAAGGCGAATTGCCGGTCTTTGTGCATGCCAATGACGAGCGCCAGATGGAGCAAGCCATGAAGTTTGCCCAGCAGTATGGTTTTGCACTGACCATAGTAGGAGGGCGTGACGCCTGGCGCATAGCGCCGCAACTTGCAGCTGCTAAGGTGTCTGTCATTTACACCTCACCTTATGGCATTCCACAACGTGCCGATGAAGCGACTAGTCAGTCATTCCAGACGCCTGCACTGCTTGCTAAAGCAGGTGTGAAGTTTGCGTTATCACTGGACGGCTACTGGGATACCCGCAACGTGGTTTTTGCCGCAGGACAGGCGATTAGCTATGGCTTGAGTCCTGAGCAGGCGTTACGTTCTGTTACACTTGATGCAGCGGCAATTGCTGGTGTAGCTGATAAAATCGGTAGCATCGAAGTGGGCAAAGCCGCCACTCTGGTGGTGTCTGATGGTGATATTTTTGATTATCTGGGGCACAAAGTTCGGTACATGTGGATTGACGGTCGCGCTGTGGATTTAAACAGCAGACATAAACAACTGCATGATAAATATCAGCAGCGTTACCAGGCTGAAAACTAAACAGTCAGGGGCGAAAGCCCCTGAATTTTTTAAGGAAACTTTATGAAACTGATGTCAGTCAGTGCTTTATCCGCCATGCTGGTGCTGGCGGGTTGTCAAAGCACCACTGCTCCTTCCTCTGTGGTTGTGCAGCCCAAAGCCAGTGCGAAAGCCATCGAAGCTCACATGACCTTTTTAGGCGATGACAGCTTAGAAGGCCGTGACACTGGTAGTCGTGGTCATCAAATTGCCTCTAATTACATTGCCACTCAACTGGCAGGTTTAGGTTTAGAGCCAGCAGGGGAACAAGGCTATTTTCAGTCTGTACCTATGCGCAAAGCTTTACTGGTGCAAAGCAGCGCCAAAATGTCGCTGACTAAAGATGGCAAAACCACAAACTTTGAGTATCCAAAGCAGTTTTTCACTGGCCCCAGTACGTTACATGCCAAAGTAGATGTCACAGCGCCTTTGGTGTTTGTTGGTTATGGTCTGGTGTCGAAAGAATTTAATCTGGACGATTACGCTAATCTGGATGTGAAAGGCAAAATAGTGGTGATGCTCAGTGGTCGTCCTAAGTCCTTGCCTAGCGAGGAAGCTGCGCATATCCAAAGTTTAAAAGCGGAAAACGCTGCTGAACGTGGTGCTGTCGGTGTGATCACCTTGCATACTCCTTCAGAAGAAAAAGTACGGCCTTATGCCAATAGTCTGATGTATCTGACCAGCCCTCGTATGCGCTGGTTGCATAAAGATGGCAAAGCAGAAGGGGAGTTTGAGTCCTTAACAGGTTCTGCTTATCTGCACCCTGATGCAGCTAAAGTATTATTTGCAGGAGCCAGTCGTTCTCTGGACGATATTTTTGCTGACTTAGCCGCAGAAAAGGTGCCAACAGGTTTTGCATTGGAAGGTACGGTTAATTTAAAGCGAGAATCTACCACTGAAGATATCACCAGCCCAAACGTGGCTGCGGTATTACCAGGTTCAGATCCAAAGCTTAAAGATGAGTATGTGGTTATAACAGCGCACTCGGATCACATAGGGTTTTCCAACGATGTGCGCAGTAAAGACAAAATCAATAATGGCTTGATGGATAATGCCGCCGGCGTCAGCATTATGCTGGAAACGGCGCGTTTATTTGCTCAGCAAGCGCAGCGGCCAAAACGTTCTTTGTTATTTGTTGCGGTAACAGGGGAAGAAAAAGGTTTGTTGGGGGCTGACTATTTTGCCCATTATCCAACCCGTCCTATCGACAAGTTGGTGGCGAACGTCAATATCGATATGCCGGTGTTGTTGTATCCTTTTGCTGACATCGTAGCTTTTGGCGCCAATCACTCCAGTTTAGGTGTCACAGTAGATACCGCAGCTGCTGCTGTTGGTATTACCCAAAGCCCGGATCCTATGCCTGAACAAGCTATTTTTACCCGTTCAGACCACTACACTTTAGTGCAAAAAGGCGTGCCATCCGTGTTCCTGATGACAGGTTTTACTTCCAAAGATCCAAAGCAAAAAGGTGGCGAAGTCTGGGGCAAGTTTTTTGCCAAACATTACCACAAGCCAACGGATGATAAAGCGGGTTTAACCGCTGACTTTGGTGCTATTCGTTATGATGCTGGTGCTACATTTGCCGACATTAACTTTGGTATCACCACTGAGGTGGCGAATAATCCACAGCGTCCTGTCTGGTTAAAAGACAGTTTCTTTGGCAAGATTTTTGGCAAAGACTACAACCAACAGAAGTAATCTGAAGGGGCAGAGCATAAGCTCTGACCCTTCTTTTTTTAGTGTTCCATAATGCGGCTTAACAAAGCCCGCACTGTCTCAGGTTCAAAAGGTTTATCGCAAAGCGCATTCACACCCGACTGAGCTATGTTGGCCAGATGAGACTCATTGGCTTCACTGGTCACCATCAAGACAGGAATATGGCTTTGCTGGCTGTGTTCACGAATATACTGGGTCAGTTCCTGACCATTCACTTCCGGCATATTAAAGTCGGTCACTACTAAATCAAACATGTTGTTTTGCAGCAGCTCAATGGCTTGTTGTCCATCTTCTGCTTCCGTTAAATGCTGAATGCCCAGATTCTGCAGTACACGTTTAATATGATTACGAGCCAGACGACTGTCGTCTACCACCAACACCCTTATATCGTGCACATCAAATAAACTCAGTTCCAGTTCGGCCGGACTTAACAAGTCGATAGCTGCATTTAAGGCTTTGCCTAACTGCACTGAATTAAAAGGTTTAGGTAAAATGGCTACTACGCCTGATTGTTTAAACTGCTCTAGTTGGGCTTTTTTGGTTTCAGACGAAATCAGCACAAAAGGCACGTCCGCTAAATTTGCATCGTTTTTTAGTTTTGCTAACAGCTCCAGGCTAGTTCCTTGCTCAAAATACAAGCTGCTGATCACCAGATCGGCTTTATGCTGTTTGAGCTGCTGCATGGCTGTTGTTATGTTGTCTGCTGTACTGACCTGGGTGGCGCCTTCTTCGGCCAGCTGTTTGATAATAATTTTGCGTTGAACATCTGAAGGTTCAATCAACAGGATAGATAAATCAGAAGGGGAGAGTTGTTGCATCAGACGCTCGCTTAATCCGCTTGGGGATCTTGGGTATAAAAGGGGGGCGGGTTAACCACCAGCCCACTTATGTTTGTAACCTAATTTGGTTAACTCCTGCTGCACCAGCTCGCGTTGGTCTCCCTGAATTTCAATGACACCATCTTTGACCGAACCACCACAACCGCACTTTTTCTTTAATAGGGCTGCTATTTCCGCCAGTGTTTCTGTGCTTTCAGCCAGGCCGGAAATAGTGATCACCGCTTTGCCATTGCGGCCTTTGGTCTCCCGTCTTAATCGTGCATGACCGTCAGAAAAACTCTGCGCCACAGCTTTTTGTGGTTTGGGTTTATCAATACGGCCTGAATCTGTACTGTAGACCAAATCATCCGATGCTGCTGTTGCAGCTTCAGCAGGTCGGCCCAATTGTTGTTGCCAGTCGGCCAACGAGATTTTTTTGCCACTCATAAAACAATCTGTGTAAGTCGTCAGAAAGCGCACGATAAACAAGTTAATAATAAACAGCAAGCGCTATCCCCGTCGTTCTTGAAGCTGCCGCTTTGTTACCTGCGCGCTCTCGCCCAAGTCACATAGTGGCCTATGCTCCTTGGGCTCGATCTCTTGTCGCCTTGCTGCAACTCCAATTACTTAGGGTATAAAAATAAGGAGGTAAAAAAAGCCATTGGCAAATAAAAGGCTTCTGGTAAACTACGACTAATTTTAGAAATCTGGATGGCTGAAGTGTCTATTAATTTATATCTGGAACAAACAGGATTAGCTGCCTTGCTGGAAGGGCAGGAAACTGCCATAGAACAGGCCGTGGCTGCACTGAAAACACAACTTGCCGCAGCGTCAGCTCCTGCTGTGACCTGGTCGTATCAGGTGCCGGAATTAGGCGAAGGCGGTGCTTGTTCTTTGTTTGGTCAACTGGCCGATGAACCTTATGATTTAGCTGCTACTTTAGGTAAAAGCGAAGCAACCACAAAAGCTTTGAGTCAACTAACTGCTGTGGTGAAAAACTATCAGCAGAGCAATGACAGTGATTGGTTTGGCATTTATCAGAAACGTCAGAACCCACAAGGCGACACCGTACTGGTGAAGCTGGCCTATTTTGGTGCGGCTTCCCGTGCTGAATTTCCGTTAACAGCCGAGTTTGCCCAAATCAGCAATAACAGCACTGTGGGTCTGACCGGCAAAGCTAAAGTGATTAACGATGTCACTGCGTATTTAACCGCAGGTGGCGAATATTATACCTGCGACCCCAAAGTATTATCCGAAGCTTGTTTGCCTCTCTTCAATAGTACAGGTGAACTGGCAGGTATTATTGACGCTGAGGCATTTAAACGTCAGGCCTACCATACAGATGCACTGGTTCGTCTGGTCGCTATCTGTCTTGTGCTGCCAGACTTGCTGCCTGCATGATAAGATGAAACCGAATTGATTTTTTAACACTGCAAACTGACAGGTAAAATTTATGTTTTCGCACTTACAGCCGACCCCTATCGATCCCATTTTAGGTTTAATGGCCGCTTATAAAGAAGATCCAAATCCACTGAAAGTGGACCTTGGGGTGGGTGTCTATAAAGACGAGCAAGGCCATACGGCTGTGCTGGATTGTGTGAAAAAAGCCGAAGCGCTGCGTTTAAAAAACGAAGACAGTAAAACCTATATTGGTATGGCGGGTGATTTATCCTTTAACAGCCATATCGAGAAACTGGCTTTTGGTCAGCATAAAGTACTGTTGTCTGGCCGTGTCACTACAGCGCATACCCCTGGTGGTACAGGCGCATTGCGGGTGGCTGCTGAATTTATTAAAAAAGCCAATCCTGATGCTACGGTGTGGGTCACCAACCCAACCTGGGCTAACCATATTTCTCTGTTTCAGGCGGCCGGTCTGAAAGTCAAAGAATACAGTTACTATGACTGGGATACCAAAGGCTTAAAGTTTGACGCCATGCTGACTGAGCTGGCGCAAGTCCCTGCAGGTGACGTGGTGCTGGTACATGCCTGCTGCCATAACCCAAGCGGTATGGATTTGAACTTTGAGCAGTGGAAACAATTTGCGCATTTGGCCAAAGAAAAAGGTTTTACGCCACTGGTGGATATGGCCTACCAGGGTTTTGGTTTAGGTCTGGAAGAAGACACTCAGGGCTTACGTTATCTGGCTGATCTGGTCGAGGAACTGATTTTATGTAGTTCATGTTCGAAAAACTTTGGTTTGTACCGTGAGCGTATAGGGGCCTGTAGCATAGTAACAGCGGACAGCAAAACCACTGAAATTGCAAAATCAGTGTTGTTAAGCGTGGTACGTAGTATCTACTCTATGCCACCAGCTCATGGCGCTATTATCGTGAGTCATATTCTGGATAGCCAGGAATTAACGGCGCTGTGGCATCAGGAACTTGCTGTGATGCGTAATCGTATCAATGACTACCGTCAGCTGATTATCGATAAATTTATTGCTGAAGGTATTACACAGGATTTCAGCTTCATTACTAAACAACATGGTATGTTCTCGTTCCTCGGCATTAACAAAGAACAAATAGAGCGTCTGCGGAAAGAGTTCAGCATTTATATGGTGGGTTCAAGCCGCGTCAGTATCTCCGGCTTAAACCACAGCAATATTGATTACTTCGCCAAAGCGATGGCGCAGGTGCTAAAAGGTTAAGCGTTCAGACTAACCAGTAAAGGGTGGCTTGTGTCACCCTTTTTAATTGCAGCAAAAAGTACTCAGTCGCAGGAAGGTGGCGCTGATTTAAGCTAGCATAAATAAAGTTTCGTATAGATAGTCATACATCTGCCTGAGGTTAGTAGTGCTAAAAAGTCTATGTGCTGTTCTGTTTTCTTTGTCAGCTGTGTCTGCCTATGCAGCGTCAATCCGGGTAGTGACAGAGCTATCGCCTCCACATCAGACGGTCGAAAATGGCCGGGTTGCTGGTGTCAGCACACAAATTGTTGAGGCTACGTTACAACAGGCGGGGCTGCAAAGCCGCATCGAAGTCTATCCCTGGGCCAGGGCTTTTTATATTGCGACAAGCACGCCGAATGTGCTGATTTACAACATGGCCCGAACTACAGAACGGGAAACAGAATTTCACTGGATTGGTCCTGTCGCCACTTACAGGTTAGGGTTAGTCAGACTGACAGAACGCACTGATTTGACTCCAAACCATCTCAAAGACTTAGGCTCTGCTGTGATTGCGGTGCAAAGAGATGATTTCTCTTATCACTGGTTAAAACAGCAAGGTATGAAGGTTGGCAAAGAGCTGCAACTCTCTGCTGATATACTGGAATCCTGGCGTTTATTGCTCAAAGGCAAGGTAGATTATGTGATCGACGACGAGGCTGCCTTGACGTTGATGGAGAAGCAGTTGGCTCAACCTCAAGGCATCACACGTTTTGTGTTGGCTATCCCACAGCTTGAGCAAAAAACCTATCTGGCAGCCAGTAAGGACACCGATCCTGAACTGGTTAAGAAGCTGCAGCAAGCCCATCTTCAAGTGCAAAAAACAGCCTTGTACCAGAATGTGATGGCTGGTCGTTTTTAAAGTTCGACCAGTTCGTTCATTAACTGAGTCAGCCATACATTAAGACGCTGATCCGTCTGGTCATATTGATTTTCTTCGTCCAACGCCAACCCATAAAACCATTCGCCGTCTGAGGTCACTGCTTTGGAGGCAATAAAGTCATAACCCTCTGTAGGCCAGAACCCGATCCGAATACAGTCTTGCGGCGCTATGGCCTGATGCAACATACCTACAGCATCCTGAAACCATTCGGCATAGCCCAGTTGATCGCCCATGCCATAAATAGCCACTATTTTTCCGCTTAAGTCGACTTCTTTAATGTCGTCCCAATGTGCTTCCCAATCTTCCTGCAGCTCACCAAAATCCCAGGTAGAAATACCCAAAATCAGCAAATCGTAGTCTGCCATCAGCGTCAGAGGCTGATCTTTAATATTATGAAGTGTTACACTGCTGCCATCCGGCAAACTTGGGTCAGCACTTAAAAGCACCTGAATTTTCTCTGCCACTATCTGGGTGTAGCAGGTGGTGGATCCGTAAAAAAGACCAATGTTCATCTGATATAACTCAGCACTTTGTGGGGCCGGCAGTGTAGCAGAAGCGTCTGAACCAACAAAGTCAGACAAGATAAATTAACCCGGGAGTAAGAAGTGGCAACGGTATTGGCCAGCTCAGAGCAACAACTGATCCAGGCTTTTTTAGATCAGCTATGGCTGGATAAAGGTGTCAGTGAACATACCTTAAGCGCCTATGGCACAGATCTGACTAAATTTGCGTTGTTTTTGCAGCAGCACGACCAGCAATTGACGGCTGTGGATCAACTGCTGCTGAATAGTTATCTGGCCTACAGAGTGGATCAGGGCTTTAGCCCACGCAGCACCTCCCGCACTTTAAGCAGCTTACGACGCTTTTATCGTCATCTGCACAAAACCAAACAAATCAGCGAAAATCCTTTATCTGATGTTTTTAACCCCAAAATTGGTCGTTCTTTGCCTAAAACTCTGTCTGAGCAGGACGTAGATTTATTATTGGCTGCGCCGGATGTCAGTGATTTAATTCAGTTTCGTGACAAAGTGATGTTAGAAATTCTCTATGCAGCCGGTCTTCGAGTCTCGGAGCTGGTCGGTTTAACCTTGCAACAGATTAATCTGCGCCAGGGCTTAGTCCGGGTCACAGGCAAAGGCAAAAAAGAACGGCTGGTGCCTTTGGGGGAAACTGCGGTGGAATGGCTGGATCAATACCTGCGTCAGGGCCGCGGCTTGTTGCTCGATGGTCAAAGTGATGTGGTGTTCCCAAGCAACAGAGGCCAGCAAATGACCCGACAAACTTTCTGGCACCGGATTAAGTTTTATGCCAAAGTGGCAGGCATTAGTGCAGAGTTGTCTCCGCATACGGTACGACATGCTTTTGCTACCCATTTATTGAATCATGGTGCTGATTTAAGGGTCGTACAGTTACTGTTGGGACACAGCGATTTATCAACTACCCAAATTTATACCCATGTGGCGCAAGCGCGCCTGCAAAGTTTACATCAACAACATCATCCAAGGGGCTAGCCCGCGGAGCAGGAAACAGAGATGAAGAAGTTTAGCTATCTCGCCGTTATGGCAGCATGTTTGAGTACAGGTTTAGCAGCACAGGCGGTGTTACCTGAAGTGAATAAAGCCTTTTCTGAAGTGGGCTTAACTGTCAAAGCTGTAGCGGACTCCACTGTGCCCGGCATGCTGCAGGTGCAAACCGACAAAGGTTTATTTTTTATGTCAGACAACAAGCAGTATTTGTTTGAAGGCAATATTTACGACTTAAAAAATAAAAAACTGGTGAATGAGGATATCCTGAAAGACATCCGCAAAGCCGGTGTAAAAGACTTTGACGGCTCAGTCATTGAGTTTAAAGCCGCTGACGAAAAATATGTGATCCATGTATTCACCGATACCAGCTGTGGTTATTGCCGTAAGTTACACAACGAAATGGCGGATTTAAATAAAGCTGGTATTACCGTACGTTACCTCGCTTTCCCTCGCGGAGGGATCCAGTCGGCAACCTATGACGAGTTGCAGTCGATTTGGTGTGCTAAAGATGCCAAACAGGCGCTGACGGATGCAAAAAATGGTAAAGCCGTGAAGCAAGCCAGCTGCCAGAACAACGTGGCGCAGCAATACGAGTTGGGCCAGAGTTTTGGTATCAATGGCACTCCAGCTCTGATCTTACCTGATGGTCGTTTAATTCCAGGTTATCAACCCGCCGCAGCTTTAGTAGCTACCCTGAGTCAGAATGCGTCTTAAGCGGAACCATCCTTGAGTATCATGAAAGAATTACAACGCCGGCCTGTACCGGCGATTTCGGCGGAGCTTTCCCAGTACCATCCGGTGATCCAGCGTATCTATGCCAGCCGTGGCATTGAAAGCTCGCTACAATTGGCACGGGGCGCTGCTCAGTTACTGCCTTTTACTTTGCTCAAAGGTATTTCAGCAGCAATAACCTTGTTGATTGAAGCGTTACAGCAGCAACAGCATATTGTCATAGTCGGCGATTTTGATGCAGATGGTGCCACCAGCACAGCCACTTTGCTGACAGGCTTAAAAAGCCTGGGGTTTAAGCATGTGGAGTATTTGGTGCCGAACCGGTTTGAATATGGTTATGGTTTGTCGGTTGAAATGGCAGAAATTGCTGTGGCTCAGGGCGCTCAGCTGATCGTCACAGTTGATAATGGTATTTCAGCCATTGACGGCATAGTGCTGGCAAAAAAAATGGGTGTCAAAGTGCTGGTCACAGATCACCATTTACCTGGCAACGAACTGCCGGATGCGGATGCTATCGTCAATCCAAACCAGCCGGGCTGTGACTTTCCCAGTAAACAACTGGCTGGTGTAGGTGTGGCGTTTTATCTGCTGTTGGCGCTGCGTGCTGAACTTCGAAGCCTTGGATATTTTACCGAAACTCAGCCTGAACCTAATCTGGCGGATCTGTTGGATCTGGTGGCGTTAGGCACAGTGGCCGACGTTGTCCCGCTGGATACCAATAACAGAATTCTGGTGCATCAGGGCTTGCAACGTATTCGCAGTGGCAAAGCCCGGCCAGGCATTCAGGCGTTAATTGATATTGCCAATCGTAAAGCGGAAAAACTGACAGCTCAGGATTTTGGTTTTGCTTTAGCTCCCCGTTTAAATGCCGCAGGGCGTTTAGATGATATGGGCCTTGGTATTAGCTGCTTATTAGCACCTGATTTACCCCGCGCCCGTATGTATGCGGCAGAACTCGATAGCTTAAACGTCGAGCGCCGTGAAATAGAGCAGGGCATGCAGCAGGAAGCTCAGGCTTATTTGCAGCGGTTGTCCTTTGCCTCTGAAGAGTTGCCGGACGCTTTGTGTTTGTACCAAAGTGATTGGCATCAGGGCGTGATCGGGATTTTGGCCGGCCG
Source organism: Rheinheimera sp. KL1 (assembly GCF_001275035.1). Classification (NCBI taxonomy): domain Bacteria; kingdom Pseudomonadati; phylum Pseudomonadota; class Gammaproteobacteria; order Chromatiales; family Chromatiaceae; genus Rheinheimera; species Rheinheimera sp. KL1. The sequence goes on along the minus strand of NZ_LAMX01000008.1, from coordinate 40,394 downwards.
TATTAAAGAGCAGTACCACAGACCTGTGCTGGTGTTTGCTCAAGGCGATGCAGGCGAGCTCAAAGGGTCTGCTCGTTCAATTCCGGGCTTACATATCCGCGATTTATTAGATGAAGTTTCTACCCAATACCCTGGCCTGATTAAAAAGTTTGGCGGTCATGCGATGGCGGCTGGTTTAACTATTGCCGAAGAGCGGTTTGAAACCTTTAAGCTGGCGCTGAACTTTGTTGCAAAAAAATACCTGACGCCAGAGCTACTGACAGCCGTGCTCTATACAGACGGAGATTTGGGTAGTGATTGCTTGTCTGTACCTTTTGCAAGGCTGTTGCAACAAGCAGGTCCTTGGGGACAAGCCTTTCCTGAACCGGTGTTTGAAGGCGAATTTATTATCCGCCAACAACGCTTGTTAGCTGATAAACATCTGAAACTGATGCTGGAATCCAGTGATGGCAGCTTAGTAGATGCCATCTGGTTTAACGCTGATAACAAGGCCTGGCCTGATGCCAATGTTAAAAAAATCCGCGTGGCTTATCAGTTGGATATCAACGACTACCGTGAGCAACAGTCGGTGCAATTGATAGTGCGTTTAATTGAAAAAATTGGTTAGCTTGGCCAAATAAGTACTTTAGGGCCAGCATTTTTGTGGCCCTAAAGTATCCGCAACAGAAAATCGTCGGGATGGCTGCATGTCTGCAGAAAAATTGCTACAATCGCCACCAATTTTTTTCTAAGCGCCTTAAATCATGTTTGAAGTAAATCCGGTATACAACGCCATTAAAGATCTGACTGAACGCACCAATGTGCTTCGGGGGTATCTTTGACTACGACGCCAAAAAAGAAAAGTTAGAAGAAGTCAGCCGCGAGCTGGAAGATGCTGCCGTCTGGAATAAACCTGAATATGCTCAGGCTTTAGGTAAAGAACGTTCGGCTTTAGAGCAAGTGGTGGGTACCATTGACAAGCTGGACCAGGGACTGGAAGACGTTGCCGGTCTGGTCGAGCTTGCCATTGAAGCTGAAGACGAAGATACTTTTCATGAAGCTCAGGCTGAACTTGCTGATCTGGAAACTCAGCTGGCAAAGCTGGAATTCCGTCGTATGTTCTCAGGCAAAAGCGATCCGGCGGATTGTTATCTGGATATTCAATCTGGTTCTGGTGGTACTGAAGCTCAGGATTGGGCCAGTATGTTAATGCGGATGTATCTGCGTTGGGGCGAAGCCAAAGGCTTTAAACCTGAACTGTACGAAGTGACAGATGGCGACGTGGCCGGCATCAAAGGTTGTACTATCAAATTTACCGGCGAATATGCCTATGGCTGGTTGCGCACTGAAACCGGTGTACATCGTTTAGTGCGTAAAAGCCCGTTTGACTCGGGCAACCGTCGCCATACCTCGTTTGCGTCGGTATTTGTGTCGCCAGAAGTCGATGACGATATTGAAATCGAAATCAACCCGGCCGACTTACGGATAGATACCTACCGTGCTTCAGGCGCTGGTGGTCAGCACGTCAACAGAACCGACTCAGCGGTGCGTATTACTCACTTACCCACCAATATTGTGGTGCAGTGTCAGAACGACAGGTCACAACATAAAAACCGCGATAACGCTTATAAGCAATTACGCGCCAAGTTGTATGAGTTTGAACTGCAAAAACAAAACGCCGAAAAACAAGCGCTGGAAGACACCAAGTCGGATATCGGCTGGGGCAGTCAAATCCGTTCTTACGTGCTGGACGACTCGCGGATTAAAGACTTACGCACAGGCGTGGAAACCCGCAATACCCAGGCCGTATTGGACGGTGACCTCGACAAATTTATTGAAGCCAGCTTAAAAGCCGGTTTGTAATTTAGCTCACAAAATCAGGAACTTATCATGTCTGAACAAAACACTCCTATCGAAGAACATCAGGACGTAAATAAACTGATTGCTGAGCGAAAACATAAGTTGGCTGGCTTACGTGAGATGGGTAACCCATTTCCAAATGATTTTCGCCGTGATGCCACTTCTGACCAGATCCATGCTCAGTACGAGCATCTGAGCAAAGAAGAGCTGGAAGAGAAGAAAATCCGTGTCACTGTGGCAGGTCGTATGATGCTGCGTCGTATTATGGGTAAAGCCAGCTTTACCACTATTTCTGATGTCGGCGGCAAGTTGCAGTTGTATGTAGCACGCGACAGTCTGCCTGAGAATGTCTATAACGAAGGCTTTAAAAAGTGGGATTTAGGCGACATCATAGGCGGTAGCGGTGTGTTGTTTAAAACTCAGACGGGTGAGCTGACCGTCTGGTTAGACGAAATCCGTTTACTGACCAAAGCCTTGCGTCCTTTGCCGGATAAATTCCACGGTTTAACCGATCAGGAAGCCTGTTACCGCCAGCGTTATTTAGATTTGATTGTGAACGATCAGTCACGCAAAACCTTTTTAATCCGTTCAAAAACTGTGGCTTATATCCGTCAGTTTTTTAACAGCAAAGGCTTTTTAGAAGTAGAAACCCCAATGCTGCAAAGCATTCCAGGTGGTGCTTCGGCCCGTCCTTTTGAGACGCACCACAATGCGCTGGATATGCAAATGTTCCTGCGTATTGCACCAGAGCTGTATTTGAAGCGGTTAGTGGTCGGTGGTTTTGAAAAAGTATTTGAGCTGAACCGTAACTTCCGTAACGAAGGCGTTTCTACCCGTCATAACCCTGAATTCACTATGCTGGAATTCTACTGGGCTTATGCTGATTACAACGACTTAATGGATATCACCGAAGAGTTATTCCGTGGTCTGGCGCAGTCTGTGCTGGGCACCACTGAAGTGCCTTATCAGGGCAACCTGTTTGATTTCGGTAAACCTTTTGCCCGTATGTCTGTGACTGAATCTATTCTGCACTACAACCCAGAAGTGAAGTTAGAGCAGTTAACGACCCGTGAAGCTGTCGCTGAATTGGCCAAGTCCTTAGGCATTGAAGTCAAAGCCAACTATGGTCATGGCCGTATTCTGATGGAAGTTTTTGATGAGCTGGTCGAAACCAAGCTGCAACAACCTACTTTTATCACTGAATACCCGGCAGAGATTTCTCCGCTGGCGCGTCGTAACGATCACAATCCGGAAATCACCGACCGTTTTGAGTTCTTTATTGGTGGTCGTGAATTAGGCAATGGTTTCAGCGAATTAAACGACGCAGAAGATCAGGCTGAACGTTTCCGTGAGCAAGTTGCACAAAAAGAAGCGGGCGACGATGAAGCCATGTACTACGACGAAGATTTCGTCACTGCACTGGAACATGGTTTACCGCCAACCGCAGGTCAGGGTATTGGTATCGACCGTCTGGTAATGTTACTGGCCGATGCGCCAAGCATCCGCGACGTGATTCTGTTCCCGCATATGCGTCATACAGATAAACACGGCTCATAAGGCTTTGAAGAAAAAGGCAGCGCAAGCTGCCTTTTTCTTCTGTGCTCCGTTAAAACAGAGCCTTTTACTGTGCTTTGCTGATTTATTATTTTTTTATCCTGCCTTTTGATTGAGCAGCAAGCTGCCCTTTGTTATAATTTCCCCCCGTCCTAAGTTCGTAAATTCTTTATTGCCAATGGCGTCTCAGGGGTCTCATGACTACAAGATACATCTTCGTGACGGGTGGGGTTGTCTCATCCTTAGGTAAAGGCATTGCTGCTGCATCCTTAGCAGCTATTTTAGAAGCCCGTGGCCTGAAAGTGACCATCCTTAAACTGGATCCGTACATCAACCTGGATCCGGGCACCATGAGCCCAATTCAGCACGGTGAAGTGTACGTCACAGAAGACGGCGCAGAAACCGATCTCGATTTAGGTCACTATGAGCGGTTTATCCGCACTAAAATGACCAAACGTAATAACTTCACTCAAGGCCGTATTTATTCAGACGTATTACGTCGTGAGCGCCGTGGTGATTATTTAGGTGCCACTATTCAGGTGATCCCTCATATCACCAATGAAATCAAAAGCCGTGTGATTGCAGGCGCCGAAGGGTATGACATTGCCATAGTGGAAATTGGTGGCACTGTCGGTGATATCGAGTCATTGCCATTCTTAGAAGCTATTCGTCAGTTAGGCACTGAAATTGGCCGTGAACGTGCCATGTTTATGCATCTGACTTTAGTGCCATACCTGGCACGGCCGGTGAAATCAAAACCAAACCGACTCAGCATTCGGTCAAAGAGCTGCGTTCTATTGGTATTCAGCCGGATATTCTGGTCTGCCGTTCTGACCGCGCTATCCCATCGAACGAGCGCGCTAAAATTGCACTGTTCACCAATGTGGAAGAACGTGCAGTTATTTCATTAAAAGACGTCTCCAGCATTTACCAAATTCCTGCACTGTTAAAATCACAGGGTCTGGATGATTTAGTGGTGCGCCGTTTCCATATGACGTGTCCTGAAGCTGACCTGACCGAATGGGAACAGGTGTTGTATCAGGAATCCAATCCTACAGGCGAAGTGACCATTGGTATGGTCGGTAAATACGTTGAACTGCCAGATGCTTATAAATCAGTCAACGAAGCGTTAAACCATGCAGGTTTAAAAAATCGCTTAACTGTGCATATCAAATACATTGACTCGCAAGACGTCGAAAGCAAAGGCACTGACATTTTAGCTGGTGTGGATGCGATTCTGGTGCCTGGTGGTTTTGGTGAGCGTGGCGTCGAAGGCAAAATTTTAGCGGCCCGTTATGCCCGTGAAAACAAAGTGCCTTACCTGGGTATTTGTTTAGGTATGCAAGTCGCGCTGATTGAATATGCCCGTAATGTAGCCGGCATGAAAGATGCGCATTCAACTGAATTTAATAAGAAAACACCTTACCCTGTGGTGGGTCTCATCACAGAATGGCTGGATGCGGACGGTAATGTTGAACAGCGGACTGATAAGTCTGATATGGGCGGCACTATGCGTTTGGGTAGCCAAAACTGTAACCTCAAAGCCAATACCAAAGCCCGTGAGATCTATGGCAATGACATCATCAGTGAACGTCATCGTCACAGATACGAAGTGAACAACAACTATGTTGCTCAGCTCGAAGAGGCTGGCTTAAAGATCTCTGGTCTGTCGGCGGACAACCAGCTGGTTGAAATGATTGAAATACCTACACACCCATGGTTTGTGGCGGGTCAGTTCCATCCGGAATTTAACTCTACACCACGTGACGGACATCCGTTATTCCAGGGCTTCGTGGCCGCCGCTTATAAATATCAGAAACAGCAATTGGTTTAATTTGATTAAAGCCGGGCCCTTGAGTCCGGCTTTTGTTTATGCAGCATAGAAGGGGATTTACATGTCTGAGATCGTCAATATCATCGCCCGTGAGATCATGGATTCGCGCGGTAACCCAACAGTAGAAGCCGATGTATTTCTGGCCAGCGGTGCCATGGGTCGTGGCTGTGCGCCATCAGGTGCTTCTACCGGTACCCGTGAAGCTTTAGAACTGCGCGATGGTGACAAGAGCCGTTATTTAGGGAAGGGCGTGCGCACTGCGGTTGCCAATATCGATGGTCCAATCAAAGCGGCTTTACTGGGTAAAAACGCGTACAAACAAGCAGAAATTGACCAGATCATGATCGATCTTGATGGTACTGAGTCTAAATCTAAGTTAGGTGCTAACGCTATTCTGGCTGTATCTTTAGCTGTAGCCCGCGCAGCTGCCGCTGACAAAAAAATCCCATTGTATCAGCACATTGCCGACTTAAACGGCACACCTGGTGTGTATTCCATGCCTGTGCCTATGATGAACATCATCAATGGTGGTGAACATGCGGATAACAACGTTGATATTCAGGAATTTATGGTGCAGCCTGTTGGCGCTAAAACCTTCGCTGAAGCGCTGCGTATGGGCGCCGAAATTTTCCACCAACTGAAAAAAGAACTGCACAGTCAGGGCTTAAATACAGCTGTGGGTGATGAAGGTGGTTTTGCACCGGATCTGAAGTCTAACGAAGAAGCTTTAACTGTGATTTCTAAAGCTGTGGCCGCTGCTGGTTACGAGCTGAACAAAGACATCACTTTAGCTTTAGACTGCGCAGCCTCTGAGTTTTATGTCGATGGTAAGTACAAATTATCTGGCGAAGGCAAAGAATTCACCTCCTATGAATTCAATGACTTCCTGGCTGGTTTAGCTACGCGTTTCCCTATAGTTTCAATCGAAGACGGTTTAGACGAGTCGGATTGGGATGGCTGGAAAGACATGACCAATAAAATGGGCAACAAAATCCAGTTAGTAGGCGACGATTTATTTGTCACCAACACCAAGATCCTGACCCGTGGTATTGAGCAGGGCATTGGTAACTCTATCCTGATCAAATTCAACCAAATCGGTAGTTTAACTGAAACTTTAGCCGCTATTAAAATGGCGAAAGACGCAGGTTTCACTGCAGTGATTTCACACCGTTCAGGCGAGACTGAAGATGCCTTTATTGCTGACTTGGCTGTAGGTACCGCTGCTGGTCAAATTAAAACAGGTTCTTTATGTCGCTCAGACCGCGTGTCTAAGTACAACCAGTTACTGCGTATTGAGCAGGAATTAGGTGCTAAAGCCCCGTACCGTGGCCGCGTAGAAATTAAAGGCCAGGCGTAAGCCTGGTCAGATAAAGCAATCAAGGGTGGTTTTTGCCCTCTTGATTGCTTTTGCTCCCTTGATTACCATCAACGGATGAAAAAACATTCAGCCGATCAACATCAGCTGTGGCAAGGCCCGGCGCAGGACCTGACGTATACAGAGCTTTGTAATGCTTTGTATGAACGGGAGTTGATGCGTTATGCCAAAACCGCCCCCGAGTTTTTAGCTGGTCTTCCTAAAAAAATTGCCAGTTTGCCTTTTTATATCCGCCGCTGCGCCAGCAGTATTTTGTCGCACAAATCCCCGCTTGAAATGGATAGTCAAAATGCCAGTTGGATAGGTCGTCAAAGCCCACAGTGTCCGGCCAGAGAACAAGGCATTGAACAAATTGAACAGTTTTACTTAAAACACAAAAAATTAGCTTTGATAGTGCCTGTCTACCAAAACCAATTGGCGCAAGAAACAGTTTGGCTGGACTCAGTCGATGAAATTGATATCGATGGGCAGAGATTGCATTGCAATGAACATGGCTGGTTTAGTTTTAACGGCACGCCTTTGACCGACGAAAACAGTGATAAATTCTTACTTAAGCCAACAAAAAGCTTAATGACAGCCGCTTGTTGTGGTCATCAGTGGCTTAACAGTGAACGCAAAACCCCACGGGTCTTGAGTTTAAGAGAGTTATTGCTGGCAAGCCGGCTAAATTGGCAGAACTTTGCGAAGCCTTTTCAGCCTTAAGCGGTATTTTTCACTAGCAAGCCTTTATTTTCGGCCTTATTAGGGCTTTCCAGTCAGGCCGATAAGCTTCATAATACTTTCAATTCTGTCTTTTTTGGTTTGATATGCGCTTGTTAGTTTTATTGCTACTCATGCTGCTTGCAGCACTTCAGCACCGCTTGTGGCTCGGCCAGCATAGCGTGATGGAGTATTGGGCGCATAAAACTGAGCTAGCAAAGATGGAACAACAAAATGAAGTCTTGGCGAAACGCAATAAATTGCTTAAAGCTGATGTGACTGATCTGCAAATAGGGCTGGATGCTATTGAAGAGCGCGCCCGCAACGAATTAGGTTTGATCAGACAAGACGAAGTATTTTTCCGGATTATTAGCCCGCTGGATAAAAAATGACCGCTATTCCTGCTATTGCGACTGTGATCCCGGCCGCTGGTGTTGGCAAACGAATGCAAGCGGATAAGCCCAAGCAGTATCTGCAACTTTGTGGCCTGACTGTGTTGGAGCAAACGCTGCATCGCTTAAAACAAGTTCCTGCTTTACAACAGTTTTATCTGGCGCTGAGTCCGGATGACCCTTATTTTCCTGCATTGCCTCTGGCGAATGACCCGACGATTCAACGCCTGAATGGTGGCGCTGAACGCGCTAATTCAGTGCTTAACGCTTTGCTACAGATTGACGCGCAGCAGTATCCATGGGTGCTGGTGCATGACGCCGCCCGCCCTGCAGTGCGGGTCAGTGATATCGAGCTTTTGATTCAGAGCTGTATTCAACAAGGGCAAGGCGGCATTTTGGCCACGCCTGTGCGGGATACCATGAAACGTGGTTCTGACACTGTACAGCATACTGTTGATCGGGCTGGTTTATGGCATGCCTATACGCCGCAGTTGTTTCCGACAGCGCAGCTCAAGGATGCATTGCAACAAGCTTTAGCTCAGGGCGTGGCTATTACTGATGAAGCCAGCGCTATGGAATGGGCAGGATTGCCTGTACTTTTGGTGCAGGGCCATGCTGACAATATCAAAATTACTCAGGCTGAAGATTTAGCTTTGGCCGCTTTTTATCTGGAGCATTCTGTATGATGCCGTTTCGTATTGGTCATGGTTTTGATGTGCACGCTTTTGGTGGTGAAGGTCCTGTCACTTTAGGTGGGGTAAAAATTCCTTACGAACAAGGTTTGCTGGCGCATTCAGATGGTGATGTAGTGCTACATGCTGTATCTGACGCATTGTTAGGCGCTATGGCCTTAGGTGATATAGGCCATCATTTTCCTGACACAGACGCGGCTTTTAAAGGCATAGACAGCCGCATTTTATTGCGTAAAGTTTTTGCTGATGTCAAAGCTTTAGGCTTCGAAGTGGGTAATCTGGACGTGACCATTATGGCGCAAGCGCCAAAAATGGCACCTCATGTCGATGCGATGCGCGCTTGTATTGCTGAAGATCTGGTCTGCGGTTTGTCACAAGTCAATGTCAAAGCCACTACAACAGAAAAACTTGGTTTTGTTGGTCGCAAAGAAGGCATTGCCGTCGAAGCCGTGGTGCTGTTGGTGAAGTCCTGATGCAAAAAACAGTGCAGCTGCCACAGCTAAGTTATTTATATGGCCAGCCTGAAACTACAGCTTTATTGCGTGTGCAACCTGATGATTTTGTTGTGCATGAAGAGCTGAGTTTTACACCGACCGGCGCTGGCGAGCATATGCTGCTGCTAGTGGAAAAAATTGGTCAGAATACGCAATATGTCGCCAAGCTGTTGGCTGAATTAGTAGGTTGTAAAGCCCGCCAGGTCAGTTATGCGGGGTTAAAAGACAGGCACGCTGTCACCCGTCAGTGGTTTTGTGTGCCCGTGCCTATCAAACAACAACTGAACTGGCAGGACTGGAATATCGAGGGCGTTAAAGTTCTCGACAGTATCCGTCATCAGCGCAGGTTAAAGTTAGGCTCGATAAAATATAACGAATTCACCCTGACGTTAAGGGATGTCAGTGATATTCCGGCTCTGTTAGCGCGGTTAGAGTTAGTAAAAAAAGGCGTGCCGAATTATTACGGCGAACAACGTTTTGGTATTCAGGGTGGTAATTTAGCTTTAGCCGAACAGCTATTTTCTGGCGGTGGTATTGAAGATCGGAAAATACGCGGTTTAGCTTTGTCGGCCAGCCGTTCTTTTTTGTTTAATTTACAAGTCGATGCGCGGGTAAAAGCTGGTACTTTTAATCAGTTGCTGATGGGTGAAGTGGTTCAACTGGATGGCTCTGGTTCTATTTTTAAAGTGCCGCAGAGCGATGACACTTTAAGGCAACGCTTACTGGAGGCTGACCTTCACCCCACGGCGGGCTTGCCGGGTTTAGGTGAGCCTTTAACTACGGCCGATGCTTTGGCTTTTGAACAACAAAGCCTGAGCCTCTGGCAACATTGGGTCGATAAGCTCGCTGAACTCAATGTCAGGGCGGAGCGACGCAGCATTCGGGTTATACCAAAAGATTTAACGGCCGAAGTACAAGGCCAGAATGTAAAAATTAGCTTTAAACTCTATTCCGGTTGTTTTGCTACTGCCGTTTTACGGGAGCTGGTGAATTACCAGGATGTGCAACGTAATTACGCCACATTGGATTAACCCCTTTGGGGCGAGGGCAGATCATCAATGCGAATTTTATTAAGTAACGACGATGGCGTGTACGCCAAAGGTATTCAGGTGCTGCAGCAGGCTTTATCTGCCATAGCAGAAGTCACTACTGTAGGGCCCGATCGCAATTGTAGTGGGGCCAGCAATTCGCTCACCCTATTAAACCCGTTACGTACTCAGCAGTTGGATAATGGTTTTATCGCAGTCAATGGTACCCCAACAGACTGTGTGCATTTGGCGATCAATCAGTTGTTGGACAAAGCACCGGATTTGGTGGTGGCTGGTATTAACCACGGTGCAAACTTAGGCGACGATGTGCTGTATTCGGGCACCGTAGCTGCAGCTACCGAAGGCAGACATTTAGGTTTGCCTGCCATTGCGGTCTCTTTAGCTGGTCGTGATGAGCAGCATTTTGCTACCGCAGCTTATGTCACAGTGCAGGTGATTAAAAAATTAAAATCTCAGCCACTGCCTGCGGATCAAATTTTAAATATTAATGTACCAGCTGTGCCATTGGAGCAACTGCGCGGTATACAGGTGACCCGCTTGGGCCGTCGTCATAAGGCTGAAACCATGCAAAGCTCTACAGACCCTTGGGGCCGTCCCATCTATTGGTATGGCTCCTTAGGACCCGAGCTGGATGCAGGCCCAGGCACAGACTTCTATGCGATAGCCCAGGGTTACGCGTCTATTACGCCTTTGCATGTCGACATGACCGCCTATCGCAGCATGGAATTATTAACGGACTGGTTAGATGGAATTGAGTGTTAAGTTATGGCTGTAGTCACCCATCGCAGTGCCGCAGTATTGGCACAAAAGCTCCAGCAGGATGGTATTCAGGACAGCAGAGTGTTGTCCGCTATTGCGCAAACGCCAAGGCATTTGTTTGTTGAAGCAGTACTGGCGCATAAAGCTTATGAAAATACGGCTTTGCCTATAGGGCAGGGCCAAACTATTTCGCAGCCTTATATAGTAGCGAAAATGACAGAGTTATTGCTGCAATCTCAGCAATGTCAAAAGGTGCTGGAAATAGGCACTGGCTCCGGTTATCAGACCGCTGTACTGGCGCGTTTATTTTCACAGGTTTGTAGCGTCGAACGGATAAAGTCACTGCAGTTTCAGGCGAAACGCCGCTTGCAGCAACTGGATTTACACAATGTGTCGATGAAACATGGCGATGGCTGGCTTGGCTGGGCCAGTAAAGCGCCTTTTGACTGCATTATAGTGACAGCTGCACCTCATGAAGTGCCACAAGCTTTATTGCAGCAACTGTCAGAGGGCGGGCGTTTAGTGATCCCAGTCGGCTCTCAGGAGCAAGTGTTACGAGTATTCACCCGTATTGGGGATGAGTTTGAGCAAAAAGATGTCGAGGCCGTGCGTTTTGTACCCTTAGTTCCGGGTGAGCTAGCTTAATCAAAAGGATGAACAGTTGAAAATTTTCCAATGGATGTATGACAAAGCACTGGTATGGGCAAAACACCGGCATGCAGAACGTTATTTAGCAGGCTTGAGTTTTACTGAATCCGTTATTTTCCCTATACCGCCAGATGTGATGTTAGCTCCTATGGCATTGTCCCAACCTGACAAAGCCTGGCGTTTTGCCTGGATCACCACATTATTTTCAGTATTTGGTGGTATTTGCGGCTATTTCCTCGGTTTATGGTTGTACGAGCCTGTGGTGCTGCCAGCAGTCGAATACATGGGCTATCAGGAGACTTTTGCCAAAGTAGAACATTGGTTCACTACCTATGGTGTGTGGGTGGTATTTATTGCGGGTTTCTCTCCTATTCCTTACAAGTTATTTACCGTAGGCGCAGGATTGATGAATATGGCTTTTTTTCCTTTTGTTATCGCTTCTTTTATTGGCCGCGCTAGTCGGTTTTTTTTGGTTGCAGGCCTGATGTACTGGGGCGGTGAAAAAATGCAGCAAAAACTGCGCGATATTGTCGACTTGCTTGGGTGGGGGACTGTAGCTCTGGGCGGTATTTTATATTTGGTCTATCGCTAACTGATGAAGTATTTGAGTGTCTGTTGCCTGGTTCTGACATTAACGGCTTGTAGCTCAAGAGAATCGCCAGCACCTGTTACTACACTCAATGACATCAAAAGTTACTACAAAAAATACCCACAAGGTGAACCAGTCTCAGGTTATGTTGTTCAAACAGGTGACACCTTGTATTCGCTTGCGTTCAGAGCCGGTATGGATTATCGGGAACTGGCTCAACTGAATAATATTTTACCTCCTTATCGTATTTTTGCAGGCCAAACGTTACGATTTAGTAACAAAAAATACACATCAATTCGCGGTGAACAGCGTTATTCATCCGTTAAAGTGCCAAAAACAGCGACTGCAACAGTAAAAAATCCTTCGCGAACGCAAAGTAAATTAACAACTGCTAACAAAGCTGTTGCGCGCAACAATCAAACGGGTTATGTTCAAAAGCAGACAGTAAAGGAAAATGCAACTTCAGCAGAAAATTCTGTTTCCAGTTCTAAAGTAAGATGGTCATGGCCAGTTCGTGGACCACTACTGGCAGGCTTCTCTAATGCTGAACATGGTAACAAAGGGTTAGATATAGGAGGAAAAGCAGGGACTCCTATAAAAGCAGCTGCGGCGGGTGAAGTCGTTTATGCGGGAAATGCACTAAGGGGCTACGGCAATCTGGTGATTATCCGTCACAACGACGACTTCTTAAGCGCCTATGCTCATAACCGTAAATTACTGGTGAAAGAGCGTGATACTGTCGCAAGCGGACAAACTATAGCTGAAATGGGTGATACTGATGCGACCTCTGTCCGGCTGCATTTTGAGATCCGTTTCCGTGGTAAGTCTGTTGATCCAAAACGATACTTAAAATAATTAAATATAATAAAAAACATCACCCCGAAAGGGCGAACAGGTAAGGATACCGGGCAGTTCAGGTGATACCCAAAGCTTGTAGAAGTGGGAGAAGGAAATGGGCCATAAAGATGACGATGATGTAATTGAATTTAAAGAAGCTGAATTAACAGATGATGTTCTTTTAGCAGATGATGATAACGCAGAACCCGATTTAGCCGCTTTAGCAGCGGAAGAAGACACTACCCCAGACGACGTTTTTACAGCCAATGATAGCCAGCGAGCTATGGACGCCACTCAGATTTATCTGGGTGAAATTGGTTTTTCCCCCTTATTATCCGCTGAAGAAGAAGTCTATTTTTCCCGTCTTGCACTCAAAGGCGATAAAGCTGCCCGTAAACGTATGATTGAAAGCAACTTACGTTTAGTGGTGAAAATTGCTCGTCGCTATATCAATCGGGGTTTAGCCTTGCTGGATCTGATTGAAGAGGGGAATTTAGGTTTGATCCGCGCTGTGGAAAAGTTTGATCCTGAACGAGGTTTTCGTTTTTCAACTTATGCTACCTGGTGGATCCGTCAAACCATAGAACGGGCCATTATGAATCAGACCCGTACTATTCGCTTGCCTATTCATGTAGTCAAAGAGCTGAATATCTACCTGCGTGCAGCCCGTGAGTTATCACAACGACTGGATCACGAGCCAACACCGGAAGAAATAGCAGCTGCTCTCGACAGACCTGTTGAAGAAGTTCGCAAGATGTTGAAGCTGAATGAAAAAATTACCTCAGTGGATACCCCTGTTGCAGGCTCTTCGGAAAAACAGCTACTTGATGTATTGGCCGACGAAAAAGAATTAGGCCCGGAAACTGAATTACAGGATGCAGATATTCGCCAGCATCTGGTGATTTGGCTGGATGAGCTCAATGCCAAACAACGAGAAGTCTTAGCCCGCCGTTTTGGTTTATTAGGCTATGAGCCATCGACGCTGGAAGATGTAGGTAAGGAAATTGGATTAACCCGCGAAAGAGTAAGACAAATTCAGGTAGAGGCACTGCGCCGTCTGCGTGAAATTGTGACTCATCAGGGCCTGAATATCGAAACATTATTCCAGGAATAATGAAGCGGGTCAGAGCTTTAGCTCTGACCCTAATATTCTGTTTAATAGCAAAACAATCTAGTCTGTTTTAGTTCTCCGCTTAAAACCTGAAGTCCCAACTTTCTCTGTATGTCACCAACTTGTCACTCAAAGTTCAAGCTCTGAACTGCAATGGCATAACCCTTGCTCCTTTCTGATACAGAACAAAAAAAGCAGGCCCATCAGTTAAGTTGTTCGGGTCGTATCGGACGGGAAGGAGTCGCCAATGGGTGCAAAAAGTTTTGGGCACTATCAGCAAATCAGCCAGTGTTTTGATGAGCTGGTGCAGGCGGATGGACAAATACGACCACCGGCTGCGGCTATAGCTCGTTTTATTGAACGCCACGGCTCTGCTGAGCTGATTCAACGGCAAGAGCAGTTAAATCAAACGATTAGCGCCATGGGCGTTTGCTTTACCTTGTATTCAGACGGTAATAATATCGACCGCTGCTGGCCTTTAGATGTAATGCCACGCACTATCCCAAGCTCTGAATGGCAAAAAACCAGTGCTGGCCTGAAACAACGTTTAGCTGCGTTAAACCTGTTTATTGACGACTTGTACCACGACCAGCGCATTCTTAAGGACGGCATAGTACCGGCTGATTTAGTGCTGGACTCGCGCAACTACCTTGCACCATGTAAGGGCATTTCGCTCCGTTATGGGGTCTGGGCCAATATCTGCGGGACTGATTTGGTGCGTGATGGCTCAGGCCAATTTTTAGTGCTGGAAGATAACTTAAGGGTGCCGTCTGGAGTGTCTTATATGCTGGAAAACCGCACTGTGATGAAACGGGTGTTTCCGGAGTTATTTGCCGATTCCTTTATTTACCCTGTAGACGACTACCCGCATCAACTCTGGCGTATGTTGGCCTCTTTATCTCCTCGTCCTGGTGATGTGCCTTGTATAGTGGTGTTAACGCCAGGTGTTTATAACTCGGCTTATTTTGAGCACAGCTTTCTGGCTCAGCAAATGGGTGTAGAACTGGCCGAAAATACTGATTTACTGGTGCAGGACGACATTGTTTATTTAAAAACTCTGCATGGACTGCAACGGGTGGATGTGATTTATCGCCGGGTGGACGATGTGTTTATCGACCCACAAGCTTTCCGGTCCGATTCTGTTTTAGGTATTCCGGGTTTAATCAAAGCCTGGGCCAAAGGCAATGTATCTATCGCTAACGCGCCAGGCTCTGGTGTGGCCGACGATAAAGTGATTTACGCCTATGTGCCACAAATCATCAATTATTATCTCGGCGAACAGCCGCTGATCGACAACGTTCCTACCTATTTGTGTCTGGATCCAAAACAGCGTGACTATGTGTTGGCTAATCTGGATCAACTGGTGGTGAAACCTGCCAATGAATCCGGTGGTTACGGCATTTTGATAGGCCCACGCTCCACCAAAGCAGAGCAACAGCAAATGGCGGACGCTATTCAAGCCAATCCACGTAATTTTATAGCTCAGCCGACTCTGGCGTTATCCACAGCTCCAACTTTATGTGACGGTGTGCTGGAACCCCGGCATCTGGATTTACGGCCCTTTATTTTGCAGGGCAGAGATTTGTACTGCACCACAGGCGGTTTAAGCCGGGTGGCGCTGAAAAAAGGCTCTTTGGTGGTCAATTCGTCGCAGGGCGGCGGTAGCAAAGACACCTGGATCATCAACGATGAGGTCTGATCTATGTTATTAAAATCTTTGGATCATATATTCTGGTTAGGCCGTTATCTGGAACGGTTGGACGATACGGCCCGTTTAATTAATGCCACCAGCCATTTGCTGATCGACAGTCACAAAGACAGTCAGTTTAGCTGGCCTTTGTTACTGGATGTGTTAGGTCAGAATGGCGCTGAGCTTTTAAGGCAATTACCGGCGAGTGATTTGACGGTCGAGCAGCAAGTGATGGGCTTTTTAATCACCGATGTTGATAGTCAGGTCTCTATCCGTTCGGCCTGCAGTGCACTGAAACAAAATGCCAGAACAGTACGACAACTGATCCCCCGTGATATGTGGGAAGAGCTGAATTCACTGGATTTGTTTTTACAGGAGCATTGTCAGCAGTTACAAGGTCGTCAGCACAGATACCGCTTAATGACAGAGGTTAGCCGCCGTTGTCAGATGGTGGTCGGGGTGCTGGATGGCACTATGCTGCGCAGCGACGCTTTTGATTTGTTTAATATTGGCCGGCATGTAGAGCGCTCTGATATGACCACCCGTATTATGGATGTGATGGTGTTGCAGCAGTTGCAGCCAACAGACATTAAAAGACCACGTTTTCGCTGGACTTCGATTTTAAATGCCCTGGGTGGGGTTGAGTCGTACCACTACTATCTGGCGCATCAAAACACCGAAGTGGATGCGGTGGATTATTTGTTAACTTATGCTGATTTTCCGCGCTCCATTGCCTACTGTTTGCATAGAGTAGCTGCATCAGCCAAAGCTTTGCCTCATAGTGCTGCTATATTACAACGGGTCTGGCAGTTGCAGGACTTGTTAAAAACACAAAACTTATCAGAATTAACCACAGGCCAGCTGCATCAGCTGATTGACCAATTTCAAACAGGGATTATTGAATTGCATCAGGTGATTAGTACGCCAAAACTTGAATTCTCCACAGATCTCAGCCAGCAAATGTCGGCCTGATGATGACTGTGGAAAGTCAGGAGTTAAGCGAACAGCTAAGATGGACTGATTTGCCACAGTGGCAGCAACTGCAGCTGTGGTGGCAGCAGCAAAGTCAGCAGCATCTGGTGCAGCTGCATACCGACTTGCAACATCAACTGCGGGAAAACGGTGCTACTTTTGATCCCTGGCTGGAGCAACAACGTCAGCTGGATTTAATGCCATGGCTGGTCAGTGATAAAGAGTGGCAAGAGTTGCAGGCTGGTGTAAAGCAGCGTCAGTTGCTGCTCTCTTTAGTATTGCAGGATTTATACGGCCCACAGCTGCTGATCCAGCAGGGGCTATTACCTGCTGAACTGATTTTCCAGAACAAAAACTATCTGTTGCCTTGTCATCAACTGGTGCCTAATCATCAGCAGTGGCTGAGTTTACTGGCGGTGGATATAGGTCGCGATGCCAATGGCGCCTTTTGTGTTTATGCCGACCAGAGCCAGATGCCGGCAGGCTTAGGTTTTGTATTAGAGCACAGGCTGGCGTTTAATCACTGTATTGGTGAACTGAATCACAGTATTGGCAAAAGCCAGCTGGCCGGGTTTTTCCGTAAATTGCAGCTGGTGTTTGCGCAGGGCACAGGCCATACAGCAGAAGGGCGACGACCGCTTTGTGGTTTATTAACCCATGGCAAACGCGACGCCGCCTATTTTGAACATGCCTTTTTAGCCAATTATTTAGATATAGCCTTGATGCACAGCGCCGATCTGATGTTTAAAGATGGGGCTTTGTGGCTAAAAACAGTGACGGGTTTACAGCAGGTTGACAGCCTGATGCGCTATTTACCAGATGCCCGTTGTGATGCGCTGGAGCTGGATCCCGATTCAACAGGCACTGCGGGTTTATTGCAAAGTATTCGTCAGCAGCAGCTGTTTTGCGCCAATCCGCCAGGAGCTGCCTTAGTGGATTCTGGTGTGTTATTGCCCTTTTTACCTGCGCTTTGCCGAACGCTTTTAAATGAAGAATTGTTATTGCCCACTACTGCCGCTTTTTGGTGTGGTAAGCCTGAGCAGTTACAACAGGTTTTATCTGATGCAAACCAGTACAGATTCCGCCGGATTGATACAAACCAAAGCTGGCTTTGGGCTGAACTAGACCCGCTGCAACAACAAGAGTTGCAGCAGCAACTGCTGGCAGAACCCACAGTCTTTATTGCCATCCGCTTGCTGCCATTAAGCTCTGTACCTTGCTGGAATGCCACTCAGGGCGAGCATCAGCAGTATGGCGCGTTGCGTTTATTTGGTTTGTTATCCGAGCAGCATAGCCCTGCTGTGATGCCTGGCGCTTTGGCTCGGATCAGCCTGATGCGCCAAGCTTGCAGCATCAGTACAGCATGGGCTTTGTCGCCAAGGACGTCTGGGTGCTGGCCGATCAGGATCATGCGGTTAGCTTGCTGCAAAATACCCAAAACGTATCTTGTTGTCCCGTCATAGTGGTTTGCTGCCAAGCCGGGTTGCTGATCATTTATTCTGGTTGGGCCGTTATAACGAGCGATTAAATTTAGTCTGCCGGGCTTTACGGTACACAGTGCCGCTTTTAACCAGTTTCCAGGTGACGGCTGGTCAACAAGATGACAGCAGAGCTTTAGTTCGGTTTTGTTTGCAGGCCAATGGCACTTTGCCAGACAGCGCAGCATTGAGTTCATTACAGCAGACCAGCGCCTTGCAGCAGGCCTTAAGTGAACTCTTTTCGCTGCAGCATCCGGCCGGTTTGGCGCAGGTGCTGAAAAATTTACTCTTTAATGCGCAGTCGGTACGGGAATACTTCAGCGAAGACACCTGGTATGTGCTGGATAAATTACAGCTGGCGCTAACGCAATGGCCGAATCCGCTGAACTGGCAGCAGCCACAGCAAATGGTGCGTTTGCTGGATGAAGTCATATTATTGCAGACCGCTATTTATGGTCTGAATAACGAAACCATGAGCCGCACCCAAACCCTGAGGTTTATGGATTTAGGCCAGCATCTGGAAAGGGCGCTGCAAAGTGTCACTTTGCTGCAGGAAGTCTTCGTATTTGAGCAGAACCATAGCTGCAGTGCTTCATTGATGGAATCCGTGCTACGGATGACTGACACCTTGATGACCTACAGACGCCGTTATAAAACTGAGCTGCACCCCTTGGCTGTGATTGACTTACTGCTGCTCGATGACAGTACGCCACGTTCTGTGGGTTATCAGTGCGCCCGTCTTGCCAGCCAAATTCAGCAACTGCCTAAACCCGGTGCAGCTGTGGTGCTGAGCCGTGAGCAAAAGCTGGCCGTGGAGCTGGTATCTCTGCTGCAACTGGCTGAACCTGAACAACTTTTTGATGATCAGTTACAGGCAACCCCAGAGCTGAAGCTTTTGTTGCAGCAGTTGCATACCGTACTTCGGCAATTGTCTGACAGCATTACCTTGTCGTATTTCAGCCATGCGGAAGCAGGCAAATCCTGGCAGAGTTTTTAATGATCCCCTTCTTACTTGAAGCTGCAGCATTGTTACCTGCGCGCGCTCGCTGCAACTTCAATTACTTTGGGGATAGAGTAACAGGGCCGAACTTATGAAGTACCAAATCCGCCATCTGACCCGTTATTGTTATCAGCATCCTGTGGCCAACAGTTACAATCTGGCTTGTTTGCAGCCACGGCAATTGCCGACACAGGAGCTATGTAGTTTCAGCTTAGAGGTTTTGCCTACAGCCTCTTCTGTGTATGCCAGAACAGATACTTTTGGTAATACCCAGCATTTTATCCACTTACAACCACCACACCAGCAATTGGCAGTGACTGCTTATTCTGTGGTTGAGGTTTTACCACGGCAGCAGAGTCTGGCTTTGGATTTAACTCAGCCTTGGCCGCAAGTCGCAGCTTTTTTCCGTCAGCAACAAGGCTATTCACCCGATCAACTCAAAGCCCTGTTGTGCACCGGCCCAAGCCGGATGATCCCAGTGCTGGATGAAACAAAGGCATTAATTCAGAGCATTGCTGACCCGACTTTGACCGTATTACAGCTAGCGCAACAACTGACAGATTTGATTTTCCACCAGTTTGAATACGACCCTGAATTTAGCTCAGTGGTCACCCCTGTGTCCGAAGTGTTGCTGCATAAAAAAGGCGTCTGTCAGGATTTTGCTCAACTGGCTGTCAGCTGTTTACGTGCTTTAGGTATTCCCAGTCGTTATGTCAGTGGTTATCTGGAAACCTCACCACCAGAAGGCCAACCGCGTTTAATAGGTGCTGATGCTTCTCATGCCTGGTTTGCTGTATACGACCCTGAACTGGGCTGGGTTGATTTTGATCCCACCAACAACCTGATGCCGGCAGAACGTCATATTACCCTGCTTATGGCCGTGACTACGCCGACGTAGTGCCACTGAAAGGTTTGCTGCAAGGCCATGGTGTGCATCAGCTCGAAGTGGAAGTGGATGTAGTGCCGATGTGATGTTGGGTCAGGTCAAGTTACAAACTATAATCCTGCGTTAGTTCATCATCGCCTTTTTCCAGTTCAAAACTTACTGTGTCACCATCAGCGCACAGCTGCACTATTTTGCAGGGTACACCTTCAGCCGTTAGCTCGACTAAACCTATACCAGCCGCATTAACCAGACGGCGGCCTTTGCTTTCGCCTATGGGTCTGTGGTGGGTGACTTTCATACGGCGTCTTTTGGTAAACCAGTTTAGTGGTGATCGTGTGGCGTAAAGCCAGCGATTGGCGGTGTCCAGTAAAGCCAGAAGCCGATGCGGAAACTCGTTTTTCAGGCCGCTGCTGGTGATTTGCCAAATCGATGGGCTTTGTTGTTTGTGCCTTAGCTCTATCTGAAATACAAAGCTGTAATGCACATCACCGGATAAAATAACGAAGTTACGAGGCGTTTTGGGGTGGCGGAATAAATTTAGCAGCGCATAAGCCGAGCCCGGGTGGGTCATCCAGTTTTCAGCGTCGACCATCAGAGGTTTACCAAAGCTGGTAAAAATACGCTGAATAGTTTCAATCAGTTTGACGCCAAATACAGGGGCGGGGGACACCAGTAATACAGCTTCATGGCCCAGCAATTGTTGCTGCAATTCAGTAATAGCTTCCCAGTCCATTAAGCCCGAAGGTTTTGCCATTGACAGCTCAGAGCGCCAGCGTTGGGTGCGGGTATCCAGTACTAACAAAGGCGGCTGGGTTGGCCAGCTGTAATGCCATTCAGAGAATTTAAGCAGGCTGTTGATGCATTCATCATGCGCTTCAGAGCCGGGTTGACTCAGCGCTTGTTGGCACAAAGGCAGTAGCTTTTGCACTTTTTCCGGTGCATTGCCCCAGCCCTGAAACAGCAGATATCCCGTCAACGCATTGCCAATGATACGGCGTGAAAACGGGTGCTCGTAAGCGGTTTTTTCCCACTCTGCGGTTAAATTCCAGTCGTCGGTAATATCGTGATCATCAAACATCATAGCGACAGGCAGGTGGGCCATTACACGTCTGACTTGGCTTAAACCTGCTTTAAATTCTGTCAGGTTTTTGCTGTAGGTAGCACAGCGCTTTTGACGCTCCGGACTAAAGCTATTGAGCTGTGCTTGGGGCATCTGCAACTCCAGCTCTTGCCACGGCGTAGGCGACCAGACCAGCAGGTACATCGAAAACACTTCGGCCATAGAGATCAAATGGTTATGGGCACTGTCTGTGGTAAATACTGGCTTTTTTGCGCCTTGAAACAACTGTTTTAATACCTGATAACTGGCTTCGGTAGCAGGCAGCAGTTTCTCGCGTTGGTAATAATAAGGGGTTTTGCTGTGTAGCTCATAGCTCGAGCTTAAAGTAGCACAAGGCAAGGTTTCGTCAGCAAATTCCAGTTTAGCAATCAGTTGATGAATAGCATAAAGCGTAGGTGCGGCCACATCGTCAGTGTAGACCTGATCGCCACTTAGCATCAGCAAGCTTGGCCACTCTGCAGGGTTTGTTTCCGCTAACTGCTGGTCGGCACGAACTAAACCGTCTCCGGCACCAAAATGTGGTTTACGACAGGAGCCGTGCAAGACCGAATGCACCTTGGGTTTGATGATAAAACCCGGTAAATCCCGTCCAGGATAAACTAAATCGTCCGCCCACTGCCGCCAGTTTTGCCAGTCGCTGCTGCTGGTTTTTAGCTGCAAGTCATAACTAATCCAGCGTTCTGTTGGCAGCGCTTCGCTCAGTTCCAGATCCAGCAAAACCAGATGTAATTTACCGGCAAGCTGAAGGTGTTGCACAAAGGGCTGCAGCTGTTTTGCGTCAAACTCGAGCGGTTCAGCTTGATCAGGTTGGAGCTGAAGTTTCAATTCGACTGCTTCGGAAGTCGCTAACCAGAGACATATCCGCTTTGGTGTCAGGCGGCGTAACAGAGGGCCAGCCCACACCAAGGGAATACCATTTGCTACTTTAGACACACTTAGTTCAGAAATAACAACACTCCTTTTTCAACCCTATTTCTACAAGCTGGCTTTCAGTTGATACAACAAGTCCAAAGCCTGACGGGCTGACAATTGATCCGGATCCAGTTTTGTCAGCTGCTCCAGTATTGGATGAGGTTCGGCTTCGGCAAATAATTGTTGTTGCAGCGGCTCTATTGTTTTAGCCGCTGCAGGTGCTTTGGCACTGACCACGGACTGTTGTTCCAATTGGGCCAGTTTTTGTTTGGCTTTTTGGATCACCACCCGAGGCACACCAGCCAGCTGGGCCACTTGTAAACCATAACTTTTACTGGCCGCGCCGTCTTGCACCTGATGCATAAAGACGATGTGTTCGTCGTGTTCTACCGCATCCAGATGAATATTAGCTAAGCCCTGTAACTGGGAGGCCAGCTCCGTCAGTTCAAAATAATGGGTGGCAAACAAGGTCATGGCTTTGAGTTGCTGCGCCAGGTATTCAGCACAGGCCCATGCTAAAGACAAACCATCATAAGTGCTGGTGCCGCGGCCTATTTCATCCATCAGCACTAAACTTTGAGCTGTCGCATGATGCAAAATAGTGGCGGTTTCTGTCATTTCCACCATAAAGGTAGAACGGCCTGAGGCCAAATCATCAGATGCACCGACCCGGGTGAATATCCGGTCGACTGGTCCTAATACAGCGCGCTGTGCCGGTACAAAACTACCTATATAAGCCATCAGCACTATTAAGGCATTCTGACGCATATAAGTCGATTTACCGCCCATATTCGGGCCTGTAATCATCAGCATGCGCCGCTCTGGCGAGAGCTGAAGTGGGTTGGCAATAAAAGGTTCGGTCATGACCTGTTCCACCACAGGGTGACGGCCTGCTTCTATCTGGATGCCTGGCTCTGGTGTCAGCTCCGGCTGATGGTAGTTCAGCTGTTCAGCCCGTTCAGCGAAGTTGGTCAGTAAATCCAGTTCGGCCAAAGCAGCGGACAGTTGCTGTAAATCAGCCAGGTAAGGTGCTGTTAAATCAAATAACTCGTCATACAGCTGTTTTTCCAAGGCCAAAGCTTTGCTTTGACTGCCAAGCACTTTGTCTTCGTATTCTTTTAATTCAGGAATAATAAAACGTTCGTTGTTTTTTAAGGTCTGGCGACGAATATAATCGGCTGGCACCTGATCGGCAGCGCTGCGGCCGGTTTCAATGTAATAACCCGCCACTCTGTTAAAACCTACTTTGAGTGAAGCTATGCCGGTGCGTTCTTTTTCGCGTTGCTCCAGTCGCTCCAGATAGTCCGTAGCCCCTGTCGCCAGTTCACGCCATTGATCCAATGCGGCGTTGTAGCCTGAAGCTATCACACCACCATCCCGGATCAGCATAGGTGGAGTCTCGACTATGGCGCGCTCTAATAAATCACAAAGCTCTGGCAGTGGCTTGCACTTGGCAGAGAGCTGAGCCAATAAAGGGCTGCGTAACAGAGTCAGTTCAGGCGATAGTTCAGGCAATAACTGCAACGCAGCACGTAAACGTGAGAAATCACGAGGCCTGGCACTTCGAAGTGCTAAACGGGCGATTACCCGCTCCGTATCACCTACTTGCTTAAACAGCGGTTGTAAGCTCTGATGATGGTGCTGCAATTCAGCCACGGCCTGATGACGAGCTGAAACTAACGCCTGATCGCGCAGCGGCGCATGGATCCAGCGTTTGAGTAAACGACTGCCCATAGCGGTCTGGCATTGATCCAATACTGCCGCGAGCGTGTGGTCAAATTGGCCTGTTAAGGTTTGGGTCAGCTCTAAATTACGTCTGGTGGCTGCGTCTAGTACTATGCAGTCCTGATTACGCTCAAGCGCAATAGAGCGGATATGCGGTAACTGAGCGCGCTGGGTGTCTTTGACATACCCCATTAAACAGCCTGCGGCCATTAGCGCAACTGGCGCTTGCTCCACACCAAAACTTTGTAAGTCGCGGGTGCCAAATTGTTGGGTCAGTAAACGTTTGGCATTGCTGAGTTCAAATTCCCAGACAGGGCGGCGACGCACGCCTTTGCGGTTAATGACGCTGTCGGGCCAGTCCTGCTCTTCGGCATATAAAATTTCTGCCGGATTTAAACGTTGCAATAAGGCCAGCAGGTCGTCTAAATGAGAGACTTCGTTAATTAAAAAACGGCCACTGCTTAAATCCAGATACGCAAAACCATAACTGCCTTTTTGCTGATACAAAGCCGACACCAGCGTATCCTGCCGTTCATTCAGCAGCGCTTCGTCTGTAACAGTGCCTGGCGTCACAATACGCACCACAGCACGTTCCACCGGACCTTTGCTTAAAGCTGGATCGCCGATTTGTTCACAAATAGCGGCGGATTCGCCTAACTGTACTAAACGGGCTAAATAACCCTCAATCGAATGATAAGGCACACCTGCCATGGGAATAGGCTGACCTGCCGACTGGCCTCTTTTAGTCAGGGAAATATCCAAAAGGGCAGAGGCCTTTTTGGCATCGTCGTAAAACAGCTCGTAAAAGTCACCCATACGATAAAACAGCAAAATATCAGGATGCTGGCATTTCAGGCCAAGGTACTGTTGCATCATCGGAGTGTGCGGGCTTAGGGCTTGCCCGTCTTTCTGTTCTGGCGGCATAATGGCTTAATAATTCCTGCGTTGGACCAAAGATGACAATTCCAGTAACCACCTATCAATTGGCGGCGGAGCTCGGAGCGCTATTATTGCGGAAAAACTTCAGTATCACCACAGCAGAATCCTGCACTGGCGGTGGTATTGCTTATGTGTTAACCGCAGTGCCCGGCAGCTCCGCTTATCTGGACCGCTCTTTTGTGACTTACAGCAATAGATCCAAGCAACAGTTGCTGGGCGTCAAAGCCGAAACTTTATTGCAATACGGTGCTGTCAGTAAAGAAACTGTACTGGAAATGGCGGTAGGCGCAGCCAAAGCTGCGGGTGCTGAAGTAGCTGTAGCAGTTTCAGGTATTGCTGGCCCTGATGGTGGCTCTGCCGCTAAACCTGTGGGTACTGTACATTTTTGTTTTGAAATTCAGGGCCATCAGGTATTGTCGCAGCGTATTTTTGCTGGCGACAGAGCTAGCGTGCGCCAGCAGGCGATCGATTTTGTGTTGCAGCAGTTGATCTTGTTATTGACAGACTAAAGCAAAAAGACTACTGTATGAGCATACAGCACTTTGAGTGCATCCAAGAATCCACCGGAGAGAGCAATGGACGACAATAAACAAAAAGCATTGACCGCAGCCTTAGGTCAAATCGAACGCCAGTTTGGTAAAGGTTCTATTATGCGTTTGGGCGACAGCACAGCGCTTG
Organism: Rheinheimera sp. KL1; assembly: GCF_001275035.1. Classification (NCBI taxonomy): domain Bacteria; kingdom Pseudomonadati; phylum Pseudomonadota; class Gammaproteobacteria; order Chromatiales; family Chromatiaceae; genus Rheinheimera; species Rheinheimera sp. KL1. The sequence continues at coordinate 15,122 of NZ_LAMX01000008.1, read as the reverse complement.
ATATCGACTTTATCCCTACAGGTTCGTTAGGTTTGGATATAGCGCTCGGTATAGGCGGTTTGCCTTGTGGTCGTATTGTTGAGATCTACGGTCCTGAATCTTCAGGTAAAACCACTTTAACTTTACAAGTCGTCGCAGAAGCTCAGCGCATGGGTAAAACCTGTGCTTTTATCGATGCTGAACATGCGCTGGACCCCGTATACGCGAAAAAATTAGGCGTAAACGTCGACGACTTATTAGTGTCTCAACCGGATACAGGTGAACAGGCACTAGAAATTTGTGACATGTTAGTGCGCTCAGCTGCGGTCGACGTGATCATTGTCGACTCAGTCGCCGCTTTAACCCCACGCGCTGAAATTGAAGGCGATATGGGTGACAGCCACGTCGGTTTGCAGGCACGTTTAATGTCTCAAGCTTTACGTAAACTGACAGGTAATATCAAACGTTCCAACACTTTATGTATTTTCATCAACCAAATCCGGATGAAAATTGGTGTGATGTTTGGTTCACCAGAAACCACCACAGGCGGTAACGCATTAAAATTCTACGCTTCAGTGCGTTTAGATATTCGTCGTACTGGTTCTGTCAAAGATGGCGACGAAGTGACGGGTAACGAAACCCGCGTCAAAGTGGTGAAAAACAAAGTCGCACCACCCTTTAAACAAGCCGAATTTATTATTATGTATGGCGCTGGTATCAGCAAAGATGGCGAATTAATCGACTTAGGTGTGCTGCATAAGCTAATCGACAAAGCCGGTGCCTGGTATGCATACAAAGGCAACAAAATTGGTCAGGGTAAAGCCAACGCCATGAAGTACCTGCAGGAAAACCCTGCTGTTGCCAAAGAAATTGAAGCTGAATTACGCCGTATGCTGTTACTGGAACCTTCGAAAGGTGCTCCGTCACCAGCAGAAGATTTTGGTATGGTGCCAGAAGACGCTGAAGCCGATCTGTAAGCGGGATCAGCTCTGAGCTATAAGCGCAAAAGTTAACACGAACCCGGCTCAGGCCGGGTTTGTTGTTTTGAGACCCTCGTCATTTTTGATTCTGCTCCGGCTTTTTTGAGTTGTGTCGGTTTCATTCTTTTTGGCAAATAAGGAGCTGTTAATTAAGGTCTGGAGTTGCTGGATGTTTCACTTTTTCTCTCCATCTTATTTGTAGACGTCTAAACGTTTAGAAGTTGACATTTCCAGGGCTTTCAGCCAGAGTAACCTCATTTTTCAGTCTTGCCGGAGATGCTATGCCTATTAAAGTCATTGATCAGTTACCTGCTGTGGAAGCTCTTTCTGCAGAGAATGTGTTTGTCATGACCGAGAGCCGGGCTTTGTCGCAGGATATCCGGCCGCTGAAAATTGCCATTTTGAATTTAATGCCAAACAAAGTCGCGACTGAAATCCAGTTATTGCGCTTGTTAGCCAATAGTCCGCTGCAGGTGGATATAGAGCTGATTCGTCTTGATAACCATGTCAGCAAACATACCCCGCAGAACCATCTGGACTGTTTTTACCGTTATTTTTCTGATGTAGAGCAGCAAAACTATGATGGCCTGATTATCACAGGCGCACCTTTAGGTTTAGTGAATTACGAAGATGTCAGTTATTGGCCACAGCTCTCAGAAATTCTGACTTGGGCTGATCGTCATGTCACCTCAACTTTGTTTTTATGTTGGGCTGCCCATGCGGCTTTGTATCATTATTATGGTTTGCAGCGCGAAATTCGTGGCGAGAAGTTATCCGGGGTCTACTGGCAAAACGTCTGTCAGCCTTTAAGCCCATTGGTACGGGGTTTCGATGATGAGTTTTTAGTACCACATTCACGTTATGCGCAGGTACCTAAACAAAAATATCAACATCACCCGGATTTGCATGTGTTAGCAGAAGCCGATGTGACAGGCGCCTATTTGCTACAAAACAGCACGGGTAGCCGGGTTTTTGTCACTGGCCATCCTGAGTATGATTTAACCACGCTAAATGATGAGTATCAGCGTGATCTGGCCGCAGGTCTAGAGCCAAAAATCCCAGAGAACTACTATAAACAAAACGATCCGGCCAAAGGTCCACATAAGTTATGGCAAAGTCATGCCTTTTTATTGTTCAGCAACTGGCTGAACTATTATGTATACCAGGCCACACCTTTTGATATTCAGCAGATAGGGCAGCAGTTATGACCAATCGCAGTGTGTTAACTCCAGGCGCTCTTCGTACGCTGTTGGCGGAACGTATTTTGGTATTAGACGGTGCTATGGGCACCATGATCCAGCAGTATAAATTGCAGGAAGCAGATTACCGCGGTGCTGAATTTGCCGATTGGTCAACTGATCTGAAAGGCAATAACGATTTATTGGTGCTGACCAAGCCTGAACTTATTCTGGATATCCATCGCCAGTACTTAGCTGCTGGTGCTGATATTTTGGAAACCAATAGCTTTAATGCCACGCCTATCGCCATGGCGGACTATGAGATGTCGCATTTATCGGCCCGTATCAACCGTGAGTCAGCGGCTTTAGCGCGGCAGGCCTGTGATGAATACAGCACGCCGGATAAACCGCGTTTTGTCGCTGGGGTATTGGGCCCAACCAACAGAACCGCTTCTATTTCACCTGATGTGAACGACCCGGGTTATCGTAATGTCGATTTTGATACCTTGGTCAGCGCTTATTCTGAATCTACTCATGCGCTGATTGAAGGTGGTGCTGACATTATTATGCTTGAAACCATCTTTGATACTTTAAATGCCAAAGCTGCTGCTTTTGCGGTACTGAAAGTATTTGATGAGCTGGGTTACAGTTTACCTGTGATGATCTCTGGCACTATTACTGATGCCTCAGGTCGTACTTTATCTGGCCAAACTACTGAAGCTTTTTACCATTCACTCTCTCATGTAGAGCCTGTTAGTTTTGGTTTGAACTGTGCTTTAGGGCCAGATCTATTGCGACCTTATGTAGAGACTTTGTCAGGTATTTCAGAGTGTTATGTTTCAGTACATCCAAACGCTGGTTTACCCAATGAATTTGGCGAATACGATTTAGGTGCTGCTGAGATGGCCAAAGAAATTGCTGATTGGGCAGAGCAGGGCTTTTTGAATATTGTCGGTGGCTGTTGTGGCACTACACCTGAACACATTAAAGCCATCAGTGCTGTGGTTGCAGGAAAGCCAGCTCGTCAGCCGAAAGAAAAAACGCACCAGTTTCATTTGTCTGGTTTAGAAGCTTTTGGTCTGGAGTGGTAATGCGACAACAAGCCCGTTTTATTAACGTTGGTGAACGTACCAACGTGACAGGTTCAGCCCGTTTTAAAAAGCTGATTTTAGAAGGTGAATACGAAAAAGCCTTAGACGTTGCCCGTCAGCAAGTCGAAAACGGCGCTCAGATCATTGACATCAACATGGACGAAGCCATGCTCGACAGCAAGGCGGCCATGGTACGTTATCTGAATTTGTTAGCCTCTGAGCCGGATATCTCCCGGGTGCCCATTATGGTCGACTCGTCCAAATGGGAGGTGATTGAAGCTGCACTGAAATGTATTCAGGGGAAGCCAGTCGTCAATTCTATTTCGCTGAAAGAAGGCATAGAGCCGTTTTTGTATCAGGCCAAATTATTACGCCGTTATGGTGCAGCTGTGGTGGTGATGGCCTTTGATGAAAAAGGTCAGGCTGATACCAAAGCGCGTAAAGTCGAAATCTGTCAGCGCGCTTATGACATTCTGGTCAACCAAATTGGTTTTCCGCCAGAAGATATTATCTTCGATCCGAATATTTTCGCCGTCGCAACTGGCATAGAAGAGCATAACAACTACGCCGTCGACTTTATTGAAGCGACCCGTGAAATCAAACGCTTATGCCCTTATGCCAAAATTTCAGGCGGCGTGTCGAATATTTCCTTTTCGTTCCGTGGTAACGACCCGGTGCGTGAAGCCATGCATTCGGTATTTTTGTACCACGCCATTGGCGCAGGTATGGACATGGGCATAGTCAACGCCGGACAGTTGGCGGTGTATGACGATATTCCAGAGCTGCTGCGTGAGCGGGTGGAAGATGTAATTTTAAACCGCCGTGACGATGCGACAGAACGTTTACTGGATATTGCCGCTGAATTCAAAGGCGATGGAGCTGTGGCTGTTAAAGAAGACGAAGCCTGGCGCGCCTGGCCAGTACATAAACGCCTTGAGCATGCCTTGGTCAAAGGCATTACCGACTTTATTGATCAAGACACGGAAGAAGCCCGTTTAACTGTTGACCGTCCCTTGCACGTGATTGAAGGTCCGCTGATGGACGGTATGAACGTGGTCGGTGACTTATTTGGCGAAGGAAAAATGTTCCTGCCTCAGGTAGTCAAATCCGCCCGGGTGATGAAAAAAGCAGTGGCTTATTTGCAGCCTTTTATCGAACTGGAAAAAGCCGGTACTGGTGCTCAGGCTCAGGGCAAAGTGCTGATGGCAACCGTCAAAGGTGATGTGCACGACATAGGCAAAAACATAGTAGGCGTAGTGCTGCAATGTAATAACTATGAGGTGATCGACCTTGGCGTCATGGTGCCTTGTGCCACCTTGCTACAAAAAGCCAAAGAGCTAAATGTCGATATTATTGGCTTGTCTGGCCTGATTACGCCGTCTTTAGATGAGATGGTGCATGTAGCCAAAGAAATGAGCCGTCTGGGTTTTGACATTCCGCTGTTGATTGGTGGCGCTACCACGTCCAAAGCCCATACCGCCATCAAGATTGCGCCGAATTATCCGCATGGTGTGGTTTATGTACCTAACGCTTCGCGTAGTGTGTCCGTGGTGCAGTCGCTGATCAGCAAAGAGCATAAACCAGCCTTTTTGGAAAGGGTCAATGACGAATACGACAGGGCACGTGACCAGCATGCCCGTAGCAGGCTGGTGAAAAGCTGCTGAGCCTGGAGCAAGCCCGCGCCAATAAATTCCAGTTGGATTTAACCAAAGTGGCACCAGCGCCTAAACAGAGTGGTGTGCATTTATGGCAAGACGTGGATTTAGAGCGGCTTCGCGATTACATCGACTGGACGCCATTTTTCCTGACCTGGCAGCTGTCCGGTAAATTCCCTGCCATTTTGAATCACCCTGAAGTGGGCATGGAAGCACGTCGTGTGCATAAAGATGCCAATGCTATTTTGGATTTGATGATCCAGCAGCAAAAAGTGCAGGGTAAAGCTGTATTTGGCTTTTTTCCGGCCAACAGCGAAGGTGACGATATTATTGTCTACACGGACGAAAGCCGTACAGTGGAACGCTGCCGTTTATTTAACTTACGTCAGCAATTGCAGCTGCGTAACGACAATCCAAACTGCTGCCTGGCTGATTTCGTTGCGCCTGTGGGTTCCGGCATTGCTGATTATATTGGCGGTTTTGCTGTCAGTACGGGTTTTGGTGCTGATGAACTGGCTGCTGAATTTGCTGCGCAGCATGATGATTACAACAGCATTATGGTCAAAGCCCTCGCCGATCGTTTAGCTGAAGCTTTAGCCGAATACCTGCATATGCGAGTGCGGCGGGAATTCTGGGGTTATGCACCTGAGGAAAACCTGGATAACGAGCAGCTTATTCGTGAGTTGTATCAGGGCATACGGCCTGCACCTGGTTATCCGGCTTGTCCTGAGCACACTGAAAAAGGCACTTTATGGCAGCTGCTGGATGTCGAAGCAAAAACAGGTATAAAGCTTACTGAAAGTTATGCCATGTGGCCTGGCGCGGCAGTCAGCGGTTGGTATTTTGCTCATCCTGATAGCAAATACTTTGCTGTCAGCAAAATTGGCACTGATCAAAAAGAAGAATATGCCGCGAAAAAAAGCTGGAGTACTGAACAAGCAGACAGCTGGTTAGCGCCTAATCTAGGATAATGATGATCGGATCAGAGCCCTGGCTCTGACCCGGCCTTTAACTGGCGATAGTCGGATCAACAATAAAAGGTTGCAGCATTTTAATGACTTGTCGTTCCGGCAGTTCAAACTTACTACCCAAAGACAATTTTTGTAATTCCAGATGACAGTTCATAATTTCACCGTGCAGTTGAATACGCTCCTCCTCGCCAGGCACCAATAACTCCATTAGCAGCGGCATTTTGTTGATTGGACTGGTGTCGGCATGCTGTTTGATTGAACAATATCTTTATAACCTCCATCCACAACTCGCTGCGGAAGCTTCAACACCAGACAGCGGTCTTTTTTGTGCACCATGACTGAGTCTAACCATTGCTCCATCACGCAACACTTTTTTGCTTTAAATAAAGCGGCATATTTGACTGCATAGTGCAAATTTCCTGGGGCGCTTTATTGTAAAGAGATGATACCAGTGGGAGTAAATCAGGGGCGAGTGGGGAATGAGGATGCTTACCAGAACCGTGGCCGTGTTCTATAGTAAAAGCAGGCGAGGGATAACTTCCGTTTTTAGTGAGCAGTGGGTCCCGACAGGAGCATCAAATGCAAAGAATTACTCTCAGTTGTCTATGTGGTCTATTGCTGATGATGACTGCTGGTTGCAGTCTGACAGTCCAAAATGAACTAAATACAGAACCCCGGCAGTATCTTGCTGATCATTTGTTTACGGCTATCCCCGAGCAAAGTATAGAGACTGAGCAACAGATTTTCGCATTACCAGATGCTGTTTATCATGACATGTTGCGGATGGTCAGGCCTTTGAACTCCTCCAGAGAAAAAGCCGATGCATTGTTAAATTACATCTTTTTTCTTAAGGGAAAGCGTATCAGTTATGAGACTAACGCAACCTTAACCGCCACAGAAACATTGGCAAGGCAGCAAGCGAATTGTTTGTCTTTGACTATTCTGGCGTACAGTCTGGCCAGCGTTGCAGAAATGAACGTCCTTTTTCAGGACGTCATCATTCCGGAATACTGGACCCATGTGCAAGGCGTCAGTTTGTTAAGTGGTCATGTGAACTTAAAATTGACTGGCTCCGGCGCAAAGACCTCACGAGGAGCTGCAAATTATGAACAATTTAGTTATGTTATCGATTTTGACTTGGAAACTAATAAGAGTGATTTTCCGGTTCGTGTACTAAAAAAACCGCAAATCATAGCCATGTTTTACAACAATAAAGCCGCTCAGTTTATGATTGAAAAAGACTATGATCATGCATTCGCCTATCTAAAAGCGGCTATCTTAACAGACCCAAACTCATCGGAGAGCTGGAATAATTTGGCGGTGTTGTACCGCAGCGTCAAACATTTTGATTTGGCGGAGGATGCGTATAAGCTCGCACTGCAATTAGACCCTGAGTCAACCAATGTGAAATCTAATTTGGCATTGCTCTATATGCTGACAGGCGAAACTGAAAAAGCAGCAGATTTACAGCGGGTAGTGTATATCCAACGATTAGACAATCCGTATTATCACATTATGCTTGGCAATGAAGCTATGCAGATGAGTGATCATCAACAGGCGATAAAGCATTTCAGATACAGCCTTAAATTGAATAAAAAGGCATCAGAAGCATTGGCTGGGCTGGCTAAAGCGCACTACCAGCTTGGTCATGCTGAGGCGGCCAGGCATTACTTGGTACAAGCTAAAAAACATGCACCCAGCATGCAGGAGCGAGGAAGATATCAGTCTAAGCTCGATTCTTTAATGACCGCCTCTAAGCAGCATTAAATGCTGGCTCAGACTCGAATGATGGTGAAGTGGTTGTGCTTTGTTAGCTGTTTATTCTCTGTCAACGTTTGGGGTGATGTAGCTGAGTTTGAAAGCGCCTTGCTTACGGATATAAAACTACTGGCTGATGATCGGATGCAGGGGCGAAAAACCGGGCATCCGGGCGCTGAGCTGGCAAGGCGTTATATTGAACAACGTTACCAGCAGTTAAAATTACTACCTATACAGGAGAAGGGATTCCGTCAGGTATTTAGCTATTCATCAGGTTTTACTGAAAAGAAAGGAATGAATGTCATAGGGTGGCGACAAGGTTGTGTTCATCCGTCTTCTTATGTGGTGATTACTGCTCATTATGACCACTTAGGTATGTACGGCAGCAGAGTGTACAACGGTGCGGATGACAATGCCTCTGGTGTCGCCACTATGCTGGCATTGGCTGCCTTGTTAGGACAAAACTGTCCGGCATATAGTTATATTTTTGCGGCTACAGACGCTGAGGAAAATGGTTTATACGGGGCTAAAGCTTTGCTCAGGCATTTCCCTGTCGCTGCAGAACATATTTTGCTTAACCTGAATCTGGATATGTTGAGCAGAGGAGAACGATCTAACCAGCTTTACGTCTATGGTGCCCGTTCTTTACCCGGAGTCAGTGAGTTTTTTAAACAACGATCTTTTGCGGTGAAGATCAAACTAAGGCGTCAGGGGCGACAACAAGGTCAATCAGGCACAGATTGGGATAATGCCAGCGACCATGCACCTTTTCGTCGCGCTGGTATTCCATTTTTGTATTTTGGGGTCGACACTCACGCGGATTACCACAGTATAAACGACGACTGGCAGCGTATTGACTCTGACTTTTTGCAACGTATGTTTTCTTCATTAAGTCAGGTGCTGTTATGGCTGGACCAGCAGCCGCCTGAATGGTATCAGGCGGCGCGTAAATCTTAATAAGAAAACAAGCATACTTTAAGGTGCGGGGATCCACTCGGGATCGTCGGTCAAACGAGGGAAGTTGCCGCTATTCCAGTCTGCTTTGGCTTGAGCCAGACGCTCTGGGGTACGGGCGACAAAGTTCCAGTTAAGCAGCACAGGATCTGCCACTGCATCGCCACCCAACAGCATAAAATGTGCACCGTCATCACCGGCCAGCACTGTTAGATCGTCAGTCATCACCAGCATTTGTCCTGCGTTCAGCTGTGGTTGTTTTAACGAGCCTTTAGCCAGGTAGATAGCCAATTGCTGCTCTGATTTGGGTAACGTCAGATTGCTGCACGGGTCCAGTTTCAGTTCGGCATAACAGCAGCGGGATGGGAAACTAACCACTGACGTCTGAGAAAAATATTCGCCTAACAAGACTTTGATTTCACAGCCTGGTACCTGCATGACCGGAAATAAAGCCGCGGGATAATGTTGAAACGAAGGCTCTGACTCGGCTTGCTCCTCTGGTAACATCAGCCATATTTGCATACCTTCGACCTGAACCTGCTCCTGACGAATATCGACCGGAATACGTTCAGAGTGCGCTATACCACGACCTGCACGCATCAGATTGATGGCACCTGGTTCAATTCGTTGTCTGGTACCCAAGGTGTCACTATGCTGCATAGCGCCGGAAAATAAATAGGTGACAGTAGCCAGTCCGATATGCGGATGCTGTCGCACATCACCTTCAGTACTGCCAGCGACAAAAGTAGCTGGCCCCATATGATCAACAAAAATAAAAGGTCCGACACGACGCTGGGCTTTGGCAGGCAATAACCTTTTGATCATAAAACCTATATCACGTTCCTGTGGCTGGATAAGCAGAGGCTCACTGCTTTGAAGCGGGCGGATTCGGATTTCAGGCTGGTATGCACCTGAACTTCACTGTGTGTCACCAATTTATGGATAGGGCATTTATCGGCTATAGCCAGCAACTGCTGGCGCTGCTCTGTGGTTAAATCACCAATCAATTCCAGAGTGGCATACAGCTGGTACAAACCTTTGCTTTCGGCGCTGTCATCCCTGCTGATTTCCACTTTTACTTCGTCTAAAGGGATATTTTTGCGTTTGGCAAATAACTGTAAGGTCATGGCTTTACAGGTAGCCACGGCTGCGTCAAACAAATCATGTGGATCAGGTCCAGTGTCTGAGCCTCCGGCAGCCTGAGTTAAATCGGCATTGATTTGATGACTATGAATACGGATGGTTTGTCGTAATTGGCCTGGCGTATGTTGGCTGACTGTAATGGTCATAACTCAATCCTTTTTACGTTAACTGCACTCAGCTTAACTTAAATTGACCAGCTGGTGTGTCATTCGTTCAGATCAAGGTCCAGCTGCGCCCTCGAGTTAGCCGATTTTGTTTTGCGCTTTGATGGCCTTTTCCTGCTGGCATGGCGCTGTACGACCTGACGTTTTTGCTCGCGCCACCAGCTCTGATCCTGCTGTTGTTTGCATTCCGTCAGGCGTTGTTTAGCCAGTCGCATAGCCTGTTGTAAATCAACAACAGGTAGAGGGTAATCTCGGCCCAGCACACAGGCATATTGCTGTTGTAACGACAAAGGCATCAACCAGGGTTGATGCAGCCAGCTGTCGGGCAATAAAGTCAGTTCCGGGCACCAGCGCCTGATAAAGTGTCCTTGTGGATCTTTTTGCTGGCTTTGCAGCACAGGATTGTACATCCGGTTAGGATTGATGCCCGTTGTACCAGCCTGCATCTGAATTTGCGGGTAATGAATGCCCGGTTCATAGTCAACAAAACACTGAGCCAGATGCAATGCCACGGGGCGCCAATCCAGCCATAAGTGATAACAGGCAAAGGCCACTAACATGGCACGGGCACGAAAATGCAGCCAGCCTGTGGCGAGTAAGCTGCGCATGCAGGCATCAATCAGCGGATAACCGGTATACCCATGCGACCAGGCCCAAAACCAGTCACTGTTAAAATCCTGCTTACGTAGCCTGGCATACCCCGGATGCAGCGCCTCGGTTTCGATCAGCGGATCGGATTCCAGTTTCTGAATAAAATGACAATGCCAGCGCAATCTGCTGTAAAAAGACGATAAACCAAAACTCAAGGCTGGTTGCTGCTTGATGCTGCGCAAGGTCTGCTGCTGCAAGGCTCTTAAACTCAATTGACCATAAGCCAGATAAGGACTGAGCCGTGAGCTGCTGTGCAGTGCTTTGTCAGGTAATGAAATATGCCGGCTGTAGTCTTTGGCTCTGTGGCTAAAAAAGCTTTGCGTTGTATTTTGCAAAGCAAAAGCCTTTTGTCCCTGACGACAAGGGGGCAAATCCAGCACTCTTTGTGGCCGGAAGGGCTGCAGCAACTGGCGGCCTGCAGCTAAAAAATCTAATGACGCAGGGGGCTGAAACAAAGCGCCGGATAAATACTGATCGGCTTGTTCAGCCCATAGGTCTCTGTTATCTAAAGCCCGAAACACCGCATGCTGACGATACTCACGCCATGGGATCGCCAGTTCTTTCAGCAGTTGCTTTACCGCCAAATCGCGTTGAAAAGTCCATAAGTTGCCGGTTTCTTCATGGCTCAATACCTGGGAGATCGGAAACTCCTGACACAACTGCCGGATCACTTGGGTGGCCGGGCCTTTGATCACAAACAAAGGTTGACCCAAGGCTGTCAGCTGTTGGTCCAGCAGTTGCAGGCTTTGCTCGATAAACAGCCATTGCCGTACTGAGGTGTCAGGTTGTTGCCAATAATCAGGCTCAACAATATACAAAGGCAAGACAGCGCCTTGCCGTGCCGCCTCTGTCAAAGGGCCATGGTCATGGATACGCAAATCACGCTTAAACCAGACCAGACTGATCATGCTTTACTCTTGAGCTGCTTAAGAAAAGGTAACCAGAAGTCCTGCAGCTGGACTTTAGCCTCAGGCCAATGCACCAAAGCGCCTGCTGTCGTTTTTTCTGGTAGCCAATGGCGAACAAAATCACCGTGCGGATCGTGAGTTAAGGCCTGTTTGATCAGGTTAAACTGCCTGGCGCCGCTATTGCCAACACCGGCGATATAAGCCCAGTTACACCAGTTGCTGGCGCAATCATAATCCAGTAAATGCTGCTCAAAAAAAGCGGCCCCCAGACGCCAGTCTTGCTGCAATTCAAAAATAAGATAACTGGCGACATTCTGTCGGCCACGATTCGACATCCAGCCGGTATGCAACAACATTTGGATATTGGCATCGACCAAAGGCAGGCCTGTTTGGCCCTTGCACCAGAGTTCGAAACGCTTATCCGGGATAGGTGCAGAATAATCCAGCGGTGGACGAAAGGCATTTTTACTAAACCAGGCGCTACTGTGCTGACGCATCTGCCAGCGGAAATATTCACGCCATAACAGCTCAAAGCGGATCCAATAGGTTGATTCATTCGCCATCTGCTGTTGTTCAAAATCCATAACCTGCTGCCAGGCATAACAGGGCGATAAACTGCCATTAGCTAAATAAAAACACCACAAGCTGCTGTTCCATTCACCATCCAAAGCATCGCGGCTTTGCTTGTAATGAAGAACTGCTCGTTGCTGCCAGATAAATTTGGTCAAACGCTCCAGAGCCGCCGCCTCATTCAGTAAAGCCGCAGTCGGAGTGTGGTAGCGACTGATAAAATCAGCTGAGACTGTATCCAGAGCCAGCTTTGTTTCACCATAAAACTGCCCGGAAAACTTTAGTTGTAGTGGTCGCTGCACCAGCAATTCTGGCTCGCGCTGCTTTCTAAAGGCTGAAAAACTTTTAGGTAATGAGACTAAATCTGGTCTGAGCTGGTGCTGCAACAAGCTATTGATGTCATACAACCTGAGTGCTAAGCCTGTGCTCTTTAGTTGTTGGTATTGTTCCGGTGCAGTAGGCTCTGCTGCAATCAGGCTTTGAGCCTGATACTGCTGAGCTAATTGCAGCAGACAGCTTGTGGTGTCGCCAATACGAAGGTGCAGCACCAAGTGTTTTTGCTGCCATTGCTGTTGCCAGTCCAGCAGGAGTTTTAATTGAGCCTGCAGACGCTGTGCACTGGCGCGTTTGATACCATATTGTTCAGTCAAATATTCGGCGGGGTCTAACACAACAACGGCAATTAGCTGATCGAAGTCGGCGTGTTCTGACAGCAGCAGATTGTCGTGCCAGCGCAGGGCCTGGTTGAACAACACCAAAGCGCGTTTCATAATTGCTCCAGATGGATCAGCAACTGTTGGGCTTTTTCGGTAATTTGCGCACGTTCTTCATCCGATTTACGGTACCAGTTCTGATAACTCAGCTGCATTCGGGCATTGCCGGATAATAACGCCTGATTACGCTCGAGGAAATTCCAGTACAAAGCATTAAAAGGACAGGCCGTGGGGCTGGTGGTTTCTGCGACATCGTAACTGCAGCTCTTGCAGTAATTACTCATGCGCTGAATATATTTACCACTGGCTGCATAAGGTTTGGACGCCAAGACACCTTCATCGGCAAACAAGGCCATCCCCAGTGTGTTGGGCAGTTCAACCCATTCATAGGCGTCGGCATACACAGCCAGATACCAATTGCAGATCTCATCAACAGACAAACCAGCCAGAAGTGCAAAGTTACCTGTGACCATCAGACGCTGAATATGATGCGAATAGGCATGTTCTATGGTGTGGCTGATGGCTTGTTGCATACAGCGCATTTTCGTCTGCGCCGTCCAGTAATAGCCGGGCAAAGCGGTTTGAGCATTTAAGAAGTTACGTTCTTTATACTCCGGCATCAGCAACCAGTACAAACCCCGGACAAATTCACGCCAGCCAATCAATTGGCGAATAAAACCCTCAGCGGCGTTCAGTGGCACTTTGCCTTCTTTGTAAGCGAGTTCTACTTTCTGGCAGACCCAGCGCACATCCAACAAACCACAGTTGAGATACATGGAACAAATACTGTGGAACAGATGAGGTTCGTCCAGTTGCATCGCATCCTGATAATCACCAAAAAGTGGTAACTGATGCTCAACAAAATGCAAAAATGCCTGACGAGCCTGCTTGCCGGTCACCGCGTAGCTAAAATGCTCTGCGTTGCCCATATTGTTCGGAAATTGCTGTTGAACTAAAGCGATAACCTCTCTGGTGATATCGTCGTGTTCAAATTTAAGTATTGGCGGCAACTGCTGTTTCGCCGACATGGCTTTTCTGTTACTGGCATCAAAATTCCACTGTCCACCTACCGGCAAACCGTCCTGCATTAAAAGGCCAGTGTAACGCCGCATTTCTCGGTAGAAATACTCCATCCGATACTGTTTTCTATCCTGCGCCCAGTGTTGAAACATGGCTTTACTGGCAATAAAACGATCATCCTCCAGCATCACTACAGGGCGCTGAAATTGCGTTTGCCAGCTTAAAATCTCTTGCTCCAGCCTGTATTCGCCGCATTCGGTGATACAAATTTGCTGCAACTCTGGATAACGGGATAGCTCTATCGCCACAGCTTCGGTCAGACTGCTGACTTTTTGCTGATAGTCTATGTAACTGACCTGGATCCCCTGTTGTTGCAATACAGAGGCAAAATGCCGCATTGCGCTGAAAATCAGCACGATTTTTTGTTTGTGGTGTGGGGTGTAGTTGGCCTCGCTGGCGACTTCAGCCATCAGGACCCGGTCTTGGGGTTGCACGTCACGTAAACTCGACAGTGCAGGACTGAGTTGATCACCTAATACCAGAATTAACTTTGCCATGACTCATTACCATTATTTTGCTTTTTGATACGGCGCTGGCCCTGGAACAGATCAATGACAAGACGAAAGCTGTGATACCGTTGAATTAACAAAAAACTGCGGCAGAAGGCGGTGGCAAAACAGATATCTTCCAAAAGTCGGGGTTATGATAAAGACATATTTCTTGTTTCGGAGTAGTGGGTCGTGCAGTCAAAAACCATGAATACAATAGTAAGACGATGGGGCTTAGTGCTTGGTGCAGCTTTGTTTGTCAACTCGGCCACAGCGCAGGAGCATCAGCATGAAGAACATGGCAGCCATACCCATGGTCAGGCCGTATTAACTTTTGTGCTGGAGGGCAATGAAGCTGAGCTGGCTTTTGCAACGCCAACGGTGAATATTGTCGGTTTTGAACATCAGGCGAAAGACGAAGCACAGCGTCAGCTGGTACAAAAAATGATTGCAGATTTTACCAACGCCAACTGGTTTAGTTTGATGAGCAAGCCAACTGTACGGTGACAGGAACTGACATCAGTTCAGATTTAACGGCAGAGCGCACCACTCAGCCACAACATGCAGATTTAAATGCAAACTATACTCTGGTCTGCCAGAACCCGGCGCGTTTACAAGCGTTGACATTGGATCTAGCCACTATTGCAGCAGGTGTAGAAAAAGTATCAGTACAGTGGATAGTCAATGGTGAGCAAGGGGCAAGGGACTGGACGCCAGACTCAGCAGCATTACCGCTGACAGCACAATAAAGCATGTGCGGATTTGGTCGCTACAAGGTTCCACAGCGTTGCGACATATAGTCCCACCCCACATAAAAACCGGCCAGAGCGTTTTTTAGT
>NZ_LAMX01000003.1:0-98363 GCF_001275035.1 Rheinheimera sp. KL1 | reverse complement strand
CCATTTTATTGGAAATCTCATCAATGTCATGGTCTTAAATTTGGGGGATAGGTCATTGGTGTCAACACGAGCACTGCGTGGGCCATGGATCAGGGCGTTATTGTCGTGGTTGGGCTCTGGTGGTGGTCGCCCCACAACCATTTGTAGAAAAGGCAATGTGGTTGGATTCAATGCGGGAGAATCTGGTCGAGGAACCTTAGCGATATCCTTTATCTATAACGGTGTACAAAAAAACGCCACCAAGGATTGATTAAAATATAAACATCCCCATATGGTTTTTTGTGGCAATTTTGCCACATCAATTCATTTGGGGTGCTCTGATGGCAAAGAATATTCGTGGCAATAATGATGGCGAAAATGGTGAAAACGACTCATATACAATTGCTGGCAGAGGCGTTGTATCAAGGGAAACTCTAGTTCAAGAGGTTGAGCAAGGGAAACATCCCCACCATCACGTTATAAACATAAATGGTGAGGATTATGTCAGGTCTAACCCTGACGGGACGATTGGAAATAATGTGAACAAAGAGTAGTAAAGTGCAATTTAACCAGTCAGATAGTTCAGTTCAGCATCTGAAACTTGGACCCCGCCACTATCTTCGGTAAGGGCGGGGCTCTGCATTAAAGTGGCAGTGCCAGCCGCTCGGCTTCGTCGATAAAATTTTAAAACAATCCTGATAAAGTTAGAAGATACCTTGGTTTACAGGCCTTCTGATTCATTGGACTATGGCATTAAATGACTCTTGGTTATCTAAACAAAATGCTTTAATCAGCTCCCGCCTTCCAGATGAACCCAATTTTCGACCGATAGGGGTGCAATAATTTGTACTAGCTCCGATCTAATTCGTCTTGAGACGATTTACTATTGTAGTATTCCGCTCGCTTTATTAAACCCAAAGCGACTTCACTTATACCACCTCCAGCTTTCATCTTTTCAATAAATGTTTCTTTAAACTCCGGGTAGAGGTTTGAAAATATTTCTGTGAGCGTTGCCGACAGTAAAGTTACAACTTGATGGAAATCGGCTTCTATCTCCGTGATAATATTTTTATGTTCCTCTTCAAGATCCAATTCCTCGTCATCCGGCCCAGTAAACTTGCCTAAACCTCCAAAAGCTTCAATTGCACTAGCCGCATAATAAAATTCTGGGCGGCTCCCCAAAGTTCTTCTCTCCCCTCGGTGGAAAAGTCTATCTCTTTCTTCACGCAAGTGCTTTCCTACTTTAGCTACCTCATCTATAAGTTTTACTAATCTATTGTTATTTATTATTTTGCTACTTCTAATTAACGCTTTTCTGGATACCTGACGTGGTGACAGGCCAACCTCGCAAACCGATTCAATCAATAGAAATACACAATCTCTAATCGACGTCACTCTCCCTAACATGACATCTAGAATCGAACGAACCCAGTTGTAACGTGAAATATTCCCAAGAGAAGTCTCGACCGGAAGATTCGTCAGTGACAATAGTTGGTAGATAGTTTCAAGTGACTTAAATGTATCGTTCAGGGCATTTGCCCTGTGATGGACGTGCAGAACATACCTTACGTCGGGAGACGCTGTTTCAAATTCAAAATCTCGAAAGTAGAGCGGTTGGTATAAATCGTACACGACGCCGATGAATAAGCATCCATCGAGAGTCTCACTATCAAACTTTATTTCTGACATTTTAGAGGCTTTTCCTAAGCTGACTGCGCCTAAATTCCTTAGCAGATTCCAGCCACTTGGGTTGCTTTAAGTTATCCACAAACCATCTGATAAATTTTTCAGAATAGCGAGGTCTTCCATCAATCACCCAACGCATATCGGACTTGGTCTGATTATTAATTTTGTGTTTATTCAGCACTGCCTGAAAAGCGCCGCTCTTGATTGAAATGGTTGCCTGCCGTTTGTTTATTTCGTCAAGGGCCTCGTTCATATGGTAGGGGTGAGTAGCATCTGGGTCTTTAGTCTTCGTGATGATAATAGCCCCTTCACCGGCATCACCAACACTAAGCGACAGATCACTTTCATCTTCCCGCCTTACGAGAGCAAGCCTGTAATCAACTGGGATTGAGAACTCTGTAGAATCAACCTTCTTCGATGTTTCGTCAAAGCGTTGAATGAATTTTGCTACTGATTGAGCAGCATGCTTACCATACAACTTTTGAATTAATGCTACTTCTGGAGCGGGGCCATCTATTACCAAACTCAGCATCCCCACACTTTGTCCAGCAAGAGGGGCATTACCCATTTCATTCCTATAACGTGTTTGATAGTTCAGAACGGTTGCTTGAAAAAGCCGGGACAATTGTGGTTGTAACTCTGGTATCAGCAGATGGATGGCGTGGTCACGTAAATCAATAATCGTCTCTAAATTGATTCTGACAGGATCTTTTTCTTGCAGCCTCCGTTTAACCGCTTCGGTAATGGATATACTTTTATCCCCATCATAAAAGATCTTTTCATACCCTTCAGCTTTGAGTATTTCTGCTTTGAGTAACAGCTCCCAAGCATTGACCATCATGATTGCAAAGGCTTCAACACGATTTTTCATACTTGGTCGGTTATATACCTCTAGCGCCAAAGTGAACGCATCGAGACTCCGACTCACCAGTTTGTCGTGAAACTGCTCTTCAGGTGTTTTCTGCTTACCTTTTGCTGACTGACTCATTACCGCAAGGAATGCATCATTTGATAAGGCACTTATACCTTCAATACGGTATTTGGTGCGAGAGCCAGCATGAAAAATGTACTTATCAAGCAACTTCTCATTAATGTATTTGTTAATGGAGTTTTTACTATACGTAGTGCGTTGGGCTACCATCTCAGCCGTAAAGGTAGTGCCGTTATCCTCAAACTCCCTTAAAACATCAGCCAACGCGATCTGGTTATTATTCCTTGCCACTTAATTAACATCCTTTTTCCTGTTTTTGGTAGAAGAAACTTATCACTTGAATTGTCGCTTGAACAGCCGCAGAAACATTGCCAATCAACCATACTTCTAAGCAGCATTTATAACAATGCCTATCCTGTAAAACTGCCATCTGGCTAGATAAAACAATGCACCACAAGAACAAGAGGATACCCTAAATTAGGTTGAATAATCGTCTACTCGGCCCCGTGTTTGGTAACAACCCTAGTGCAACAAAAAGCCCCGCCGACACCGAGTTACTGGTGAGAGCGGGGCTTTGGATTCAAACATTGTCTACTTCACTAGTAGTTCATGGTTGTCTGTATAAGTTACAAACCAGTCAAACTCGGCGAACTGGGAACCACTTTCTGGAGTAACAGACCAAACCTCTTCAAAGCTCTCATCGTCAGGTTCTACAACGAGCTTTTGCTGACCAATTGATATCAAAAGCTGCCCGTCTTTATGAAGTTCTACATCTATTATGCGTTCACCCATTAGCATATAAACTTGGGATAAAAATTTACCTCGCTGCAAGAAAAAATTTGCCTCTCTCTCGGATTTATCATCAACCCATGCAGCACCCGAAACAGTTAACCAAACTTCTTTTTTCGGAATTGATTCTGTCAAAAAACATAGGCGCAACTCAATGCTAGAAACAATCAACCTATCCAACTGACATTTAAGAATATGATCGTTCAACCGTTTGTTTGCTAGATTCAATAAAGCAATATCCATAAAATTATTTCTCTAATTCAATATGACTTCGTGCTCGTTGTTCAGCTTTTGGAACATTACCAAAGTTCGAGCCATTTGCCGGATTAACTGCTTGTGATGATCCCTCTCGTGAAGTCACCACTCTCGGGGGATGGTTAGGGCCTCCATCCATTACCCGAACATCCATTTTCATTTCAGGCACATTGTGTATCGTTCCCGATTCAGTTCCAGACTTATTAGTAACAGTCGTACCGCTCATACCGGCGTCTTCTAGGGAGTTTCTTACTCCACTTGTCGAGTTATGAACTACCGCTCCATCTGCTGTAGCTATGAAATCTGCCCCTTATCTCGAGGCAGAAATAGCCATACTTGCCCCACCGGGAACCACTGGAAGTGCAAGCGCTGCACCATCAGCTATTGCGCCGAGCGCATCTAATCCAGCAGCAGCCCAATTTCCGTTAGCAAGATTGCTTCCAAGTGATGTTAGGCCAACACTCAGACTTGCTGCATCCCATACGGATTCTAAATACTCACCATTTGGGTCAGTATACTTGTAAGGGTTATTATTAACATACAAATAGCGGTTAAACGACATCGGATTGCTGGCGATAAACCCTACAGGGTCATTGCTATAAAAACGCCCTATGACTGGATCATAGTATCGTGCCTGCATATAAATAATCCGAATCACGATCCAGATTATTTTATACAGGAAAGAGGGAAGGTAACTAGATCTGAAGCACTTCACACGGTTCTTTTTACCGCATAGCTGCTATTCGAAGAAATTTTGGCTCTATAGTATAGCCTAACTAATACAAGCACCAATAAAACAAGTAATTACGAATGGCCATCACTATCAAAACGCAACAATTGAACGTAGATCTGCTGGCTCATATCAAATAATGCCTCAGCAGTTGGTAAATCTTTATCGATGACCATCATTTTGAAATCACCATTATAGGTAGTGACTAAATCACCCCAAATTGATTCAAGGTTAGCAAATACAACAGCAATCGACAGCGGTTGATCGAACCAATATAAGGGACTTTTGTTAAAAGTTCTTCTATCAGTATCTATAACTTTCCTAACCATCTGGATAAATTCTGGAGACTGTAAAAAGTCTTTTGTGAATTGGTCCGTCAGCAAATAGTAAATGTCATACAAATGACGTATCTTATTATTAATATTATTGACTTGATTATCCCCATAGGATGCCTTAATCATCCCCATAATTTTCTCACAAAGTGTTCTAGATGTGCATAGGACGTTCATGTCGAAAGGTTCAAGGGCATAGCTTGCTATTGATTCATGTTGACCAATTGAAGCAAGAAAATCAGCAATAAAACTTGATATAGCCATTTTTTTGTGTGGCTCAGGATCTGCAAATGCATTTACTTCAAGCAATATGCTGTTGGTGATCTGCCCTTCAGGCACTCCGTCTTCATTTAACTTCGGATACTGAAATCTTACCTTTCTAAAATGTGAATTTTTAGTTGTATCAGCCGACGCCACTTCAATAAGTTCGCCCGGCATGAGATCACAGGCTCGCCCAACTCTTTTCCTGATTTGCCCATTGCCCAAGCCATCGGTAAATACAGCAATATCAACATCTTCTGAAAATCTGGAAATTAAACGATAAGCTTTACTTAGAGAAGTTCCACCTTTGAATACAATGCTTTCGCTAATGTCAGAATTCGCTAAAGATTTGAGCGCATAAGTCACCCAGTAATCTTTTTCTACGTAAGTCACGGGCAGTGACAAACTGCGAGCAGTGGCGCGAACGGCTTCTTCGAAGGCTTTCTTATCGTTATGAAGATTCAACAATTAATCCTTTAATGTACTGAATTTTAGATGCCAATGCTTTTGAGCATTACGCATTTTGGTTGAGTTTGAAAATAAGTAAGTAGAGCTTGGGTTTAATGAACTATGTAATTCCTTACTAAAATAACTAAGATAATGCTCAAAAAACGTGCCTAGCAGTGCTTTAGTTCTCTCTGAATAAGCTACTTTAGCTATATGTTCTAAGTCTTTTATTGATTCATCAGAAAATTTAATTAGCCGCGAGCTCAGTTTATTCGAAACATAATCAACATTAGAATCAGGAATACGCTCTATGTTATTCAATATATCAAGAAACTGGAGAAGCTCTGTGTTTTTCTCACTAATATTTTTGTATCTAGCTGGCAGTGTGGATACTCGCAATCCAAAAAAATTGGCTTTTTCATTCTTCTTTGCCGCTGTTGCT
Source organism: Rheinheimera sp. KL1 (assembly GCF_001275035.1). Classification (NCBI taxonomy): domain Bacteria; kingdom Pseudomonadati; phylum Pseudomonadota; class Gammaproteobacteria; order Chromatiales; family Chromatiaceae; genus Rheinheimera; species Rheinheimera sp. KL1. The sequence goes on along the minus strand of NZ_LAMX01000003.1, from coordinate 92,511 downwards.
ATATTAATTTCGACAGGTACTTGTGTCGTGAGTCCCCATTGATAATAAAGAGCTGGTCCTGTGATATAACCGACTATTTTGCTTTTATGTTTCGTAAAGTACTGAATGATTTCATTTTCTTGCGGAGCCATCGGGCCGAATCTGCCGAACTCAGCCTTATAAAAAAGGCCTTTTTTAACTTTCATGAGTCCAAGTTTATCTGCATTACGATTAACAGCTTTAACAACAGCTTCGCTATGCTCAGCATATACACTGATATCCTGATAAGAAAATAACTTACCGGGTTTTATCTTCTCAATTTGTTTGTAAACTGATTGTGCGATTGTCATTGATCTCATCTCCAGATGGCTAGATTTTATTCTAAAACCTCTCGTTTTGTCCAGTTTTTTTAGAAAAAAAGGGACAACATGAGAGGCTGAGAAATAGGCTTATGATTCTACCTCCCTGTTTTTTTCTAGAGAAAAATCCTCTGATTGCTCAGCGCTGACGGATGAGATTTCCCGTAAACTTCTGGCAGCTTAGAACGAGAGACATGGGTATAGATTTGTGTTGTTGAGATATCAGCATGCCCTAGCATTTCCTGCACATGCCTTAAGTCTGCGCCGTTATTCAGCATGGTTGTGGCCGTTGAGTGCCGAAAAAGGAAACGCGGCCCCGCCCGTTTGATACCTGCTAGCTTTACATAGCGGGATACCATATCCGACAGCTTGTGCGGCTCGTAGCGTTTACCATTGTTTGCCAGAAATAAGGTGCTACCTGAAGCCAAAAATGCAATACGTGGCCTGACTTTACTCAGTTAAATCGCTATCCATTCGCAACCACGCTCACTGATGGGCACAATGCCTTCCCGGCCTCCTTTCCCTTTCCTGATTCTGACCAGTTGCTCATTCAGATCAATGTCTTCAATGTCCAAATTTGCCAGTTCGGTACGGCGAATACCCGTAGCAAAAAAGGTCTCCAAGATTGCACGGTCGCGCAGGCCAGTAAAACCGAACAACAGAGCCTGATCTAAGACTTTCTGGATTTCATTCTCAGTGAAAACAGCTTTTGGCAGAGGACGCCCAATTTTGGGCAGCTCAATGTGCTCTAACGTATTAGTGGACAAAATACCTTTGGCATGAAGTTTTTCAAAGAAAGTTTTCACAAAGGTAAGGTAAACACGTTTGACTGCTACAGTCATCGGTTTCCAGTCAATCGGCTTACGGTATCTATTATGACAATGCATATAGTCGTCGATCAAATCGAGATCAATTTGCGTTCAAATCAACTTTAGCCACGGCAACTAGTGATGCCACACTTGTACGTATGCTTTCAGTTAACTCATACCAGAAGTCATTGAAGATTGTAAGCTGGGTTGCTTTGCTTGATAACTCATCTCAAGTTGTTCGACCAGTTATAAATATATGTGCTTAAGACATTTCTTAAACCAGCTTGCCCCTCCCAGTCCTAGTTGGACTGGGAAATAGTCTATGTTTTACTGGCCACGCAGGCAATGGTGTATAACCAGTATTCACCGAAGAGAACGCTTAAGGATCTATTTTTAAGCAATACTAAAATTGTGTCTATACTGCTAAAACAACAGCTTGTGCGCATATGTTCTCGAATCTACTGGGCGGGAGGCACAATAATTCTGACAACCATGAAGCTCTAAAGTATTACCATGCACATACAGCCGTATTCGGTTTTTTATAAAATATCAAAAAATCCAGCTGGCTTCAGTTCTGATTTACACATGCCGCCATATTTACTTCCTAGAAGACCGGATTTTGCTTGCTTCTTCCTGTACTTTTTGAGCTGCCTAGCATTCATGCGTCTTTGCCGAACGATACGTCTGGCAAAAGCAAGCTGACCACGCAATTTGGACGCACTGATAGATGCAAAACTAGCTGCTTCCTCCGAGCATAGGGAGTATTGCTGAGTGCATGTGTTTCGTTTGAATTTCGCAGAGAGCAGCCACTTATTTTTTGCTATAAGTCGTCTTTTCATCAGTGTCTCTACTTATTAACTTGAGTACAAGTGGTTGATTCCGAGTCGGCTTTTGGTATGACGATAGCTAGAATGTCGTTCAAATAATCGTAAAAGTCATTTCGCCATAGATATCCGGGATGATAAGTTCTGACGGATTTTGACGGTAAATATTTTGATGATACCAGAGCCAATTGCCGTACAGATTTTTCACTAGCGCATTCGAACTGAATGTCTTCAAAGACCACATGCAACATATCGTCGTAATCAGGTCCAGTGAAAAAAATTACAATGTCTGGCTTAGCGATTTCAATTTCTTTTAGAATCAGCTTCATTGCAGGCTGTTGCCACTCAATAACTTCAATTTCAGGCCGTCCTTTATCCCCTGACTTCCCAATTTTTATAATGTTATTCCATAGTAACCCAACACTTTGTCCTGTTTTATCTTGAAGTATATCGACCATTTTGGACACAGCATTCCAAAATTGACCTCCGTAGCTAAAGCATTTATTTGATGTAAAAAACTCGTCATATTCTTCGACTAAAGACTCGGCCTCATGAGCACCACCATAATCACCATGCCAGTCATTGGTTTCTTGTCCAAACACCATTACTTTAATATCGGCGGCTAAATATTTATCCGAGATATTTAAACAAAGCAGATTAGTCGGCCTTTTTTCATTCAAAGAGGGATTGAAAGCTTTATCAAGCACGTCTAAAACATCTCTGTAATTTAACATTTTTACTCCTCAGCTAGTCGCCATTTACCATTATGGTTCCGTTATATAGTTTAATTAGAGGCTTCTTATTGAGCACTTTTCCCTGACTTATCGGGCCTTAAGAACAGTTAATCGGTGCCCTGACCAACTAAAGGGGTTAAAAGCTTGGGCTGGGGCGGTCTCAAACAAAAAATTACAGCAATCACAAATTGATTGCACTTTTTCTAGATTAAGCTAGACAAAAAATGCTCAAAACTCGATATTCGGATGCCGTCGTTTAGTTTTGGGTATAGCGCTATGTACAGAATTAGCATTGAACAATTCTAACTATCAGCTACCTTGCTTTGGGTAGAGCATTCCAACTAGTGGTAAAAGCAGGCGACAACAGCTCTCGCTTCATCCCCCAAGACTGCTTCGTTCCTTTGCTGGCGAAGTAAATAGTGTTGGGCATTTTCTCGTTGATTTGGTCTATTAGCTCCATCAATCCAGAGTTACCTCGTACTGTGTCGCTGGTGGCGAATAAGTCTTGCTGGCATACCCCATGGGCATAGAAGTCTGAAAGCATTACTCCAGCCTTGGCATACCTAAAACCATCTTTCCAAATGGCATCCAAAAGCTTACTGGCTAAATGCAGAAAATCGCGTGTGTCGTCGGATGGAAAGCTTAGTTCTGCGCTTCGGCTATTCGAGTAGTAAGGGTCTAACTGATGATCACTAAAGGGGCTAGTTCTTAAAAAGACACTGATTCGTTTCGCCCGGCATCGCTCTCGCCTTAGTTTTTTACAGGCCCTATGCACGTATTCAGATATGGCCTCGTGCATTGCAGACAGCTCTGTGACTCTTTCGCCAAAGGCTCTTGAACTGACAATCTCTTTTTTTGTAGGCGGTATGTCTTCAAGCTCAATACAGGATTCACCATTTAGCTCCATCACTGTGCGCTCAACCACCACAGAGAATTGCTGGCGTATCAGCTTAGTGGGTGCATCGGCCAAATCCAGCACAGTATGAATGCCCATATCTTCCAGCCGCTTGGTGAGTCGGCCACCAATACCCCACACCTCGTTGACAGGCAATAACGCCATCAGCTTGCGTTGCCGCTCCTTACTCGTTAAATCTACCACGCCACCAGTTTTAGGCCATGACTTAGCACCATGGTTAGCCAGCTTTGCCAAGGTTTTTGTTGGCGCAATCCCTACACAAACACTTATCCCTATCCACTGTTGAACACGCTGACGAATTTGATGACCAAAGTCTGTTAGGTTGATTGCACTGGCTATTCCAGATAAATCCATAAAAGCCTCGTCAATGCTATACACCTCAACAGCCGGTGCCATTTCTTCTAAAGTGCGCATCACCCGAGCAGACATGTCGGCATAGAGTGCATAGTTGGACGAAAAAGCCACCACGTTGTTTTTCTCTAACAGCTCCCTGATCTGAAACACCGGAACGCCCATTTTTATGCCCATAGCCTTGGCTTCTTTTGACCGAGCTACTACACACCCATCGTTATTCGACAGCACCACCACAGCGCGGTTAATCAAATCAGGGCGGAACAGCTTTTCGCATGAAGCATAGAAGTTATTGCAATCCACCAAAGCAAATATACGACTCATGCTACTGGGCTCGTTTTGAACGGCTTATCTGCCTGACAATGTTGGTGACTACACCAAATAGCGCCAACTCAGCATCATCAGTAAAGGTGATAGGTTGGTAAGCTTTGTTGCGGGGGATTAATTGCACTTCAGGCATCAATGCCAGCTCTTTCACAGTAAACTCGCCATTCACCTGAGCAATAACAATATCGCCGTGTAGCGGTGTCACCGAGCGGTCCACTACTAGAATATCGTCAGGATGAATACCAGCTTCAATCATCGAATCCCCCTCAACCCGCACAAAGTAGGTGGCGGCGGGTCGCTTAATACAAAGCTCGTTTAAGTCCAGTGTTTGTTCCACATAGTCCTGTGCAGGCGAAGGGAAGCCAGCAGGGATTTTGCTCTGGTACAAAGGAATGCTGTAGTGGGTAGTAGGTTCTGCGAACCCTATAAACTGAATTGTCATAGCACCAAAATACTGTATGTAAACACAGTTAATGATCGCTGATTTTTACAGAATGTCAATCATGGTTGCTAAGCGTTAGAAAAGCGAAGGCCGCCAACATTCACTTTGCCACTTCCTGCCAGAAGACAAAGGCTAACGCTGACGGCCCACACTCATTGATATTATTCAGATATTTATCAACTAATCAACGGCACCATCTCAACGTGGATACATCATGCAGCAATTAAAATTGGCTGCTGACTTATTTTTTGCGCCTGCCCCTGTAAGGGACGCATATTAATGTGGATTTAGCGGAGGTCTTATTTTGCCGATATCAGGGCTTGGTGTAAGCCATGCATCGAAATAGGTCACAGTCAGCATTAAGGGTACTTTGCCTCTAAATTTGGGAATTTTTGTGCTAGGCTTAATTTCTGATATGCCTATAAGGGAGTAGATCATGGAGGCAAACATTGTATTCCATCTTTTGCTCACATCACTCGGTATTGTATTTGGTATATGTGTAAGGCTATCTATTGCGATAGGACAACTGAAAGCACATCGATACCTTAAACCACTGAAAACATTTGAACGTTACGTCAGCTACATACTTGCAGCAGCTATCTGTACCGCGTTCTATTTCAATGCGCCAATGATTTTTGTTAAGTACTACAGCTCTGCTGCTCTAGGCAACTATCTAGGTCTGTGGCTGGAGATCAGTATCTGTATGTGCTTGTGTGTGTCCTCATTTCTTGGGATTAAAGTTATGGACAAAGTACTTACTACACAAGACTTTGTTTAACGTATCTTTATGAAAATTTGAGTAAATTAAGCAAGTTCATTTTTAATGGTGATATCCTAGCACTGAGATATTTGCTCCCCCACATCAAAGAGGCAACCCATGAATTTTTTGTTAGAAAAACGAGAAGTGAAGAAAGCAGCTAAAGAACTTTCCGTAACAAAGATCAACGAAGTAATTAGCATTTTGAATGAAGTTTTGGCAGATAGACAACGCGAAATTGAGACAATTGAGAAACTACAAGTGTTTGCTAGAGAACAAGGTTTTACCTTAGAACAGTTAGGTTACAAATTGTCGAATGACGCCATAACTACCTCTGAAGTCACAGAAACAGAAAGCAAACATTCGGGTCGTCCAACGAAACCAAAATTCAAAACAATTAATGTTGAAAGTCAGTTTTTCTATGTTGAAGATGGTAAGTTATATTTGCTTAAAACTCACACTATGAAGAAAGGTTTAATTGATCGTGGTATTGATGTCTTTCCGTTTTCAAAAGTCGATAAGAAATTTTCAGCCCAAGTACAGCCATTGCTCGACTCGGCTACTGCACAGGCGACTGAAAGCTTTAATGCTAAAGTTGATGTGTGGAATGAATGGGCTAAAAGCCACGGTGAAGAAATTCTCTCCAAGAAGTAAATTTTGGTAGTACATTCGCTGTAATTGCTCATATCTGTTCTGACAGTGTAATCAAAAGGTTCCAGTCTGCCAGAGAATCAGATATGAGTGACAAGCAGTTGGTCAGAACAGGCGTTGTCAAAAAATGAATGTCCGCCGTGCCTTAATTGCGGACCTTCGCTTTTCGAGAACACTGTATACAACCTCTAAGCAAATGGCCGAAATCAGTTTACCACTACAATTTACCACAATGCCAAATGTCGGGTTTTGGCTTTAAACAGACAGTCAGATTTTATCAAGTTTATAAAAGAGATCAAAAGTTATAAATTCTTCTAATGTTTGAACGGCTTTTTATGAAATTCTGATATTAGGCAGCCTTCTTTTTTGGAATAGAAACAACTTTACGTGTAGTTCGGTTTTTCAGAGCATCGGAATAAGCTTGAGATAAACGACGTAAGCCTTCCGCTTTACGCTGCATAACTTCGTTATCATATTTTGAACGCATAACTAACTCCTTTGGGGCCAAATGCACACCAACAAACACAGTTTATCTTACTCCCGGACTCTCTTGCCAGCCTATTGTAAAAATGGACTAATTTCGGATATTGCAGCGCTTGCTGTATAAACCTCACCACCGACAAGTCCAGTCTGCTTCTGGCACAGATCAGCGCATGAGCCGTAAGCTGATATGACGCACACCGCAAGAGCTGACTCAATTTTTTCATCGACGATTCAGATGACTGCATGCCCGTAGATATTAGAGTTTATTCACACAAGCCCCAGTTTTCTTTTTATATCTAGAGGGATATTATCGAGCAAAGTCTGAAAAAGCTGCTCACAATTAGTTTCTTGAAGTTTATCCAATTCTTGGCTTAAGGTCTTAGTGCTTTCTTTTAGTTCGGATTTGCTTCTATGCTGCAATCCCTTCTTTTCCTTGCAAGTTTGCTTCTCAACCTCTTTTTCTAAATATATAACAGTTTCGTCAAAATATTTGGACAGCCCTTTAGAAAAGCTGTTGCTATTGAACAACGGCTGCGGTTTAACACCAACCATCTTAGCCACTTCAGCTTTACTTATCATCCACAAATACTTTTTCTGAAAATGGGATTTTTGGGTATGCCCCTTAATGTAGCGTAGTTTAACCTTTTTAAGTTCATTAATCGAATCAAAAGATTTTTTCGCTGTTGTATGAAATCCAATCCAGTCAAGTTCATTAAGACCAGCATTTAGTTCCGCTTTTGTTGGGCTTTCTTCACCTAAAAATTGATCATAGTAGTTTCCTGACATTACGATATTCCATTCGAGTTATTTACTATTTCTATCGTTTCAAGTAAGTAATTTATGAATGGTCTGTATCTATTAGTCATATTATCCCCCTCTTCAAGCTCGATTACCCGTTTCAAGGCTTTTTTAACGTTATCTAAATGCACTTCTTTAAGGAATAAGGGTAAATGAGGATTTCTACATGCATCGATATCAGGCTTCACGTACACGACTATTCCATAAAAATTTCCTGCTTCAATATCGGCGTTAATACAACCAAGGCATAATTTTGGTGATGCGTTGTACCGCTGAGGAATTCCATCTACCGAACACTTCGCTAAATTTTGAGTAGATGTCCGTAATATACAGGTTGCCCAAGCGTTTGTCTTAATATCAACAATTCGGTTTTCAGTGATATTTATAAATAGATTGTTGAATTCTTGCTGAGAATACACCTTTGTAATCCTTACAGCCTTATTTATAAATCTATCAAACCCTCCAGAATAAGCTCTTTTTTCATCTCCTAAACTATTAATTCGATTTTTAACAATCGAATTAATAGTTGTTCGTTTAGCGACCTGCATAATTGATCTTGCTTCTTTATTTCTTAAGTACGCCATAAAAAATCGTTCATCTATATGCTTGAAATTTGCACGAATAAATTTTCCGACATCCCCTTTATATCGCCGCAATACGGCCTCTGCCCAGATATGCCTTAAGGCATGAGGTGTTGCATAATATGTTTCATTTAGCAATTCAATTCTTATGCGAAGAATTGCATTCTCAGTCAAATCGAAGTCAGGCGATTTTATTGCGTCTAACGTTTCCATTGATAATTTCGTTTCTATTAACTTGCTATCCGCTATAGGCAGCGTACCTTTAATAAAACGAACAATCACACCTTTGAATCTAACTTTATCGTCATCGACTTTATATACCCGACTAGCAAACTTCTGTAATTGAACATCATTAATAAGCTTATCTTTCAACTGTAAAAGTTCTTTTACCACCCTGTTTTCTAGATTGTATTTGTTCTTCAATTCAATAAACCGATTTCGCTCAGCCGCTGTAAGATGATCTTCACAACTTTCTAAATATTGCAATTCAGTCAACTCTTTGAATAGCAGATATTGTGATGGAAAGTTCAACCAGTGTCTTACAACGGCATTATAAACAATTCTATTAATCTCAATAGAGTCTGTTCGAGGCGTTGAAGTAATTGCGAATTCATTGTCTGCATGCTGAGTCAAAGAATCAATTTGTCTAATTAAGATATTTGTCGAGAGCGTTATCTCTCTTTCTAATAATGTCTCACCATTAGTCTTGGGGGATATCCACTTTAAATGGAAACGAAAAGGTGTATAAACGGCATCTTTGATATCGCGATTAACTTCAGATCTCAACGCTGATAACGGGAAGCCATATTCACTCGCTCTCCACCCCGTGAAGGCCACTAAAGCTGTAATTCCAGCAGATTCGACATCAAGAAAATATTTTCGAACACTCTTGCGGTTAACCAAATCATGCCTGTCAATGTGACGAAGCAGAACTTCTACTGATTCAGTTTCGCTAAGCTGTGCGTTTAAAAGTTGATTATTACAAATGACATCGAATTCGCTTAGCGTAAAATTTACAGTATTTTCTGTAGATTCATTTTTCAGACTAGCCAAATACTCGGCAAGTATAAATTCTCTTTTTTTCAACTCTGAATCGTAAAATCTTGTGTATAACAACGACCTGATGAATTCATAAGTGTCAAAACGCTCTTCATCCAGACCTAAGTCCACAGCTATTTTATTAATTGTGCTCAAGCAGAAAGCATGTGTTTGGTCTGCTATATTATTATAATGAAATCTAAAACTTTTCACTAAAGCATTTGATTTATTCAATATTTCAGACTTATTAAAATAGCTTGCCCACAAATCCTTTTTACCGTCTTCACTAACTTTTAGTCCAACATCAAATAATGCTTTAGATAAGGCAACTGAAAATGCAATATTTTCTTCAAAAACGTAGCGCAAAAATCTACATAGTGACGGCCAACATCTAACGTAAGAAAATCAAATGACCCTCCGGCCTTATAATCTGACAAAGTCATATCTATTTGCGCTAAACACGACTCATTAAATGCCTTATTAATATCAGACTGATCAAATTCTCCAATGAGATCATCAATGCCGTGTGAACGAAGTATCCTTGCACAATCCATTAAGTTGTAACACTTAAACCTTGAAGCATATGCAGGCGCACCAAACCTTTTAATAAAGGCTCCGTTTTTAAAGTCGTGTGTCAAAAGGAGACTAAAAAACTCCTCTAAATCAGCATCATTCAATACTGTCGAGCGACGTTCTGCTAAAAATGTGAAATGCATTTTCAAAACGTCCAGAAGCCACACGCTGCGATAATCTATCGCACCGTCGCACTTAAGCTTTAAAAATAGCCACTTTGCGAACCCAAGCAGATTTAGATCAACTGACTGGTTATTTTCCAATTGTATGGAAAACTGATCCTTAAACATCAAAGCTGTATTTTTAAAATCAGTAAAATTCAGAGTGGCAAAAAGGTTGATATTTTCATTACCTAGCAATCTCGTGAATGGAATCACCCATATATCATGGTCAAAATTTGCTTGATTTGTTGGGTCAATGCACCGGAGCATATCGTTACAATGCTGGATAAACTCCAATTTAGCTAATTCATTACCAGAAGCCGAGCTAAATACGGTGTTTAACATCTAATAACCCCCTGTAAACGCTGTAAACATTGGCGGCAGATGTTCCTTAGTTTTCGCATACAACTTTTGACCTTCCGTTACGATGTTTCTTGATAAAAGGCGGTTTGAAAATACTGTTTCAATCCATTCCACAGTTGGTAAGACGGTATAAAAAAGAAACTCTGGGGATCTTTGTAAAAGTGTATGATGGCAACGCTCAACTTCAGAAACATAATGTAACAGCTTAAGAACAGTCTCTGAAGTATCTGTAAGATACACGGTATCAGGCAGGTCACCTTCAATAAGGTCTTGAGAAGATAACAAACCGAACTCATCTATTTTTCCTCCAGTCTTATTACTAATTACCTTTAGCCTCGATAGAGTGTTTTCAGCTCTGTTTTTTATTAATGATAAGGCTGATTTGAAGTCTTGATTGTAGATTGAAATCTCAGTCCGACTTGGCCTCAATACATTCAACTCTATATCATTCATAACTAATCGCGTTATACGCCCACAGTTGTCTTCCCATGTTTTATTATGAGTATTTAGATAGCTTTTTCTCTCAGTTTCATTGCTGTGGGACAAATGATTTATTATCCTTGTCGGGTCAAATGAATCACTTTCCGAATGAACTCTTGAGTTTTTGACAGCTTGAGAACTGAAAATCCTTGTAAGACAAGGTGTTTCACAATTTAAAGCCCAATTAACATTGTTCCTTTCAAAGATATCCTTTCTAACCCCGACTGTGCAAATCAGATAAACACACTCAATAAATACCGGAGAACATTTCTTTGATAGTAGATTTTCATCAATGACATTACGTATAACCGATTTTGCTAAAAAATTATAGAACACAGATATTGAAGATGTAACCCCAAGCTTCGCTTGCAGCGCGCTATCTTCTTCAACAAGTTTAGCGTGATTGTTAAAGTTTGACGTTTTATCTTTCAAAAAACACAGAATTGCTTTACCTAAATTTGATGAAGCAGTTAGCGTTTCTGTTTCATGCACTCTACCAGCACGTGATTTAAAGTAATCTGATTCTATCATACTAACTTCACCGTTTTGCTTCTTAGCAAGACGGAAATCAGATGAGCTAATTCTATATATATCAGAATAAGGCACTGTCTGATATGCCATAAGCAGTGAAAATAAGTAATTTTCACCACTGCTTATTGGAATAACACTCTCGTCAGAGTTAACATATTTGAGCAAGCTAACTATGAAATCAGGTGTAAACAACAATGAGTTATTCGTAGATTGCTTGAAAATAGTAACTATTTTATTTGAAATTTTGCTCGTTTGTTGTGGAATAACACCTTGTTTCCAAAAAATGTCTTTAGTGAATTCATGAGCAACTTCATTACACTGTGAATAGATCAGTGAATCAATGGCAATCTCTATACTTTCCGTTTTTTTATAATCTAATAAAAGAAACCAGACTTTTTCAAAAAAATCTTTTTTATAATTTAAAGTTTCAACTTTATGTTCAGCAGAGGCTTTCTTAAAAGCTTCATCGTCTTTCCCATCTTTGTAATCACAAGCTTTTGGAACAGGCGACAATGTTGGAAAATAATCTGTTTTTACATTCGCAGCTCTAAACAAATCAATAATTGCATGTTTAGAAATATTTATCTGCTCCAACGCAGTACTAATTGTTATCATAAAAGATGACATCAACAGTTTCGGAGAAGCAGCTCTTCTGTACAGTTCGGCACCAACTCCAACATCTTCACGCCCTAACCACGAGTGAAAGCCAAGATAATCTGTTAGTGTTGTTTGTTCCTCATTATCGCTAGCGGCCGCTTTAGATTTACTAAGCAGATCTAGATACTTGTAATCATGGGGCGTTAGTAAATCATTACCGAACGAAGAGTAATTTAATGCTTTATTTAATAATCTTGTTAATTGAACAAGTCCTGTACTTTGCGTCTTAACACCATCATTCTCAACTCGATATGCTTCGAATTTTTTAAGTACATTTACTCGGTTAAATTCGTCAAAATTTATTTCATTTAAAAAATCTATAAATTTGGGGACGATACTTGATAATGACTGGCGATCACTAGTAGCGCCTTCATTTAATACAAAAGTAACGTAATTAGCAGTGTATAGAGCTGAGAAGATAATACATTTTTCATATGTATTTGTATCATTCAACTCAATAACTCGTTCATTAGCTCCGTCATATTGGGGTACTACAAATCTGAAAGTCCCAAAAGGTTCAAAATCGATGGCTGTTACTTTTTGCATACTTTTGAACTCGGCGAGTATTAAATCTTGCTGCTGAATTAATCTGCCATCGATGTCTGCTTCTTTCATGAGCCCCTCATAATATTTTTATCTAGTCTAATTTTTTCTTGAACAGATCTAATGTATTTCCGCGTTGTCTGTGGAGCTTCTAAACCATCCGTTTCATGCCCAAGTAGTTCAGCAACTACCAAGTAAGGCTTGTCCATGTGAGTTACATTTTCGATTTGCAGACCATTTTCCTCACTCACTTCATGAAACTTATCAGTCCCAAATGAATGTCGAAGAATATGATATGTATGTTCATCTTCTAGCCGATCCATGTAGCTCGGAAATAATCCCAACCGTTGTTTCTCAATTACTCTCTCTTTGACCGCTTTGAAATCTCTTGTAGCCTGATATTCACGTATTGGTCCAAACGCTCCATTCGCTGAAGTTGTAACAAACAAACTGTTATGATCGCAATCAGGGCGCTCAATTTCGAAATACAACTTGAACCTTTCTAAAACATCTCTAGGTATAAAAATCCATCTAGATTTGCCTCCGAGGCCGTTCCTTCTCCCTTTCGAGTACTTACCCTGAAGCCAATACTTAAAATCCTGCTTATCTTTAAACTTCTCTTGTTCAAGCATTTCAAAGAGAGATACCATTCCTTGATAAATTGTAACCCCCACTTTGAAGTCATTTAAAAGAAAACCCATATTTTCCTTTGTTCGTAATCCACATTCACCACCGGCTTTCAATAAACATTCTTCTCTCAAAGTGTGTGAATTAGCATACATTTCTGCTCGTAATCTTGTTGACAGATACTTTACAACATTACGTTTTCTGGTGTTCTCTCTTGCAATTCCTCGATTCTCATTTTCTATTTCTATTTTCTTGAAACTAGTAAATCCATGATAAGCAAGATAGTTGTAGTAGTGGCTTAGTGAATTAACGGCTTTATCAAGCATTTTTTCACTAATTTTTCTATCTAAAACAAGAACTTGATTTATGTAGAAGTTCAGAATTTGCACTGGTAAGTTATGATGGTTTACGACTGAAATATGACTTTTTCCGTCACTGAATTCAGTTAACCACACTAAAAATTTTCGTAACTCATAAGAGCACTCTGTTATAGTTTTTGGACTTATTCTTTCGGTGATCAACTCAACATTTTTTAAACGCCGCTGATCCTGTGTCTCTAGCCATTTGGGTTTGTAAACATTCCTTTTGTTATTCAGGGAAAGTAGAAATATGTTAGGCATGATCAAAGGGACACCCCGTTGATCACAAAACAACATTGTTTTAAACTGTTCACTCTGGAAATGATGCATATTCACTCTTAAACTAACCCGATGCTCTATTCTACTACTTGTTTAACACATGACATACACTTTTACTAAAAATAGTGGGTGTTCATTTCCTTTTGGCCACGGGGGTGAAAAGGCGCTAAACGCCTGCATGCAGAAATTTGGAGGTTTTGAGGGCAACGGCCAGACCTTACGTATTGTCGGCAAACTGGAACCTTACACCGCCAGCGGCGGTATGAATTTAAGCCGCCGTACTTTGTTGGGTTTATTAAAGTATCCGATAGTACAACCAGCTCCTGCCCACGTTGAACAAGGCCTGACCGTTAAACCCTGCAAAGCCATTTATGCAACAGACAGTGATTTGCTCGACTGGATCTTAAGCCCATTATCAACAGCTGATCGTGAAGCTTTTCAGCGCACCGAAACACTGGATAAAGCGCCTTTCTTAAAGTCTCTGCATAAATCTTTAGATGCCTCCATTATGGAGCTGGCGGACGATATAGCTTACGGCGTGCATGATCTGGAAGATGCGATAGTTACAGGCACTGTAACTCTGGAGCACTGGCGTCGTCTGGCCGAGCCTGAAATGGCAAAACTACCTGCTGATATTGCCAGCGCGTTAAAACATATCAGCCAAAAATTATTTATACCCGAACATCATATTCGTAAAGACGCTATAGGCGCTTTGGTGAATTTACTGATCACCAGCATTGAGCTGTATCAGTCGCTGCCGAACACTCAAGACCCATTGATCCGATACAATGCCCGGCTGCCAGAGCCGCAGCAACAGTTGTTGCAACTGCTGAAGACCTTCGTCTATGAGGCGGTGATCTTATCGCCGGAGGTGCAAAGAGGCGAATACAAAGGCCAGCAAATTGTCCGTTCCTTGTTTGAAGCCTTTAGTTCAGAAGCACAACGTTTATTACCAGCCAATACAAAAAATCGCTGGCTGAGCGCAGACAACGATCAGGCGCAGATGCGCATTATTTGTGATTATGTATCTGGCATGACAGACGAGTATGCACTGCGTATGCATCAGCAATTATTCGCTGCATCTTTGTAAGTTTTATTTTATATAGTTCTATACCCAAAGTAATTGGAGTTGCAGGGAGGCGACAAGAGCGTGAGACCCCAGGAGCATAGTTAACCTATGTGACTGGGGCTTGAGCTCGCAGTCAACAAAGCAGCGGCTTCAAGTACGAAGGGTATATGCGAGGGAAAAAACCGGGTGACACAGTCGACACTAAGAGTACTGGCAGGAGCCACAGCTTTTGAGCATGTACAGCAATATGGTTTACGTCAGCAAGACATTGATTTGGTATTGGGAGCAAGCGGTGGCCCTAAATGGTTTTGCTTATTTGGCTTGGACCAGTATCTATTCGGTGAGTTTTTTAAGGACAGAACCTCAGCTTTATCTTTAGTCGGCAGTTCGGCTGGCGCCTGGCGTTTTGCCTGTGTCACACAGCAAAACCCTGCTGCTGCCACAGAACGTTTTGCTAAAGCCTACAGTAGCTTATGTTTTCCAGCTAACGCCAGTATTGATGAAATTACGGCCACTTCAGCTTCAGTTCTGGATCAGGTGTTTCCGAGTGATGATGCTATTGTGCAGGTATTAAATAACCCTGTGCTGCAACTGAATTTTATTGCAGCCCGCGAAGTAAAAGTCCGAAAATCAGAACGCAAGGCTGCGCAACTGCGACGTTTAATGCTGGCGGCTGGCGCTAACCTGCTCAAACCTGCCTTGCTGCAAAAATTTTATAAAAGAGTGGTGATGCAAAACCACAGTAACCCAACTTTACTGCAGCGAGTACCCCATGAGGCTTATCCGCTGACTCTGGATAACTTTAAAGCGAGTTTACTGGCTTCAGGTTCTATTCCTATGGTGATGCACCCCGTCAAAGATCTGGCAGGCTTACCTGCAGGTTTATACATGGACGGTGGTTTGCTGGACTATCATCTGCCGCTGCCTTATCAGCAGGAAGGTTTGATTTTATATCCACACTTTTATCCGTACCTGATCCCCGGCTGGTTTGATAAATCCCTGCCCTGGCGTCGTGCCAAAGCAGCGCAGATGGACAAAATGATCCTGCTATGCCCGTCCAGCTCCTGGGTGAAGTCTTTGCCCTATGGCAAAATTCCGGACCGTAAAGATTTCGATAAACTCACAGATACTCAGCGTCTTAGGTATTGGGCTACAGTTCTGGAACGCTCAAAGGAGCTGGCGGACGACTTAAAATCCGGCAATTACCTGCTGGAAAAAATCTAGTAAGGTGGCGATCTATGGATAAACTCAGAGCTTTGACTGTGTTCCGCCGGGTGGTTGAACTCGGTAGTTTTAAAGCGGCAGCCGATGATTTGAATTTATCCAAAGCTGCTGTCAGTAAAAATATCTATGAGCTGGAAGACTACCTGCAAAGTCCGTTGATCCAAAGAACCACTAGAAAACTGCATGTGACGGATCAGGGCAAATCCTATTACCAGCAGATCTGTCAGGTGTTGGACAGCCTGGCACAGGCCGATCTGTCTGTGCTCGAGTCCGCTGACTCACTGAAAGGTAGTTTAAAAATCAGCGTACCTATGTCATTAGGTCTTGTCGAAATTAATCCGCTACTTTGTGCATTTATGCAGCAACACCCTGCTCTTGCGATAGAGCTGTTGATGACGGATCACTATATCGACCTGATGGAGCAAGGTGTGGATATTGCCGTTCGGGGAGGTGCGACACTGGCGGATTCCAGTTTGCGCTCACGTAAACTGACCGATATAAAACGAGTGCTTTGTGCCTCTGCAGATTATCTGAGACGATCCCCGCCTTTGCACAGTCCTGCCGATCTGAGCCAACATCAGTGTCTGGTTTATAGTTTATCCTCGTCAGCTCGACGCTGGAGTTTTAAAAAACAACAGCAACAACAAGATGTTGAGTTACCAGTCAGTCGTTATACCGTCAATAACGGTTTGGCCTTGGCACAAACGGCAAAACTGGGCCATGGCATAGCATTATTACCGGAGTATTTTGTCAAACAGGCGCTCGCTCAGGGTGAGCTGCAACAGGTACTACCGGATTGGCAGACGGAACAGCATTCGCTGTACATCATTTATCCTTATCACAAAGAGCAATCTCAAAAAGTCAGAGCTTTTATCGATTTTATGCTACTGCACTTTAGTCAAATATGAGGCTAAATCTCAGCGAGCCACTGGGTATGGGATAACAGCCAAGCTCTGAGAACCCATCCATAGTTCACCATAAGTAAACAATTCATCCACCAAACCGCTATTTATATTGAATTTAGTAGAAATTATACTGACTCAGAACACAGCAGTTTTTTATTTTTCTGGATCAGGAGATCTCCGAATGAACCTTTGGCACAAACTAATGGCAGTGGCTTTACTCTCAAGCTTGCCATGGACTCAAAGCACAGCACAAACTCACTCTGACAGCGGACAATTAACCTTGTCCTACAGCGATGGCAGACCGGCAACTCAAGGCCTGGAGCAGGTCAATCAGGTATTGAGGTCTATTGGTGTCAGAGTCAGTACTGTGGCAATACCACCACAGGCAAAAGCTGTAATAGCTCAGGCAAAACAGCGGGCGCTAACTAAACAAGAGAGCGAGCAGTTGATTGCGCACTTTGCGTTGCACAGAGGTGATCTACTGGAGCAGATCAAATTAGCGGGCCGCGAGGCTGCAGCTCCACGAGGTGGTTTTTTATCCACCTCAGAAAAAGGTGTGGCGCCTTACCCTAAGGTCTACGATATGAAGGCGATGGCACCGGAACTGGTGCATTATCTGCAGAAAAAGTTTGGTAAGCTACATGTCAACAGTGCCGACAATGGGGTAGGCATTGATGAAGTCATGACTATAGTGTCGGGTGGCGCCTGGACCTGGTTTTTTGTATTACCTGACAATACTACGGCTAAACTGACCTTAGGTTATGTACCAGCGGATGGTGACGCCTGGCGTATCAGCTATCCGGGTTTAGTACCTCATGGCGGTTTCTTCGACGCGCCTTATGGTCTGGTTGTGGCATATGCGCATGGGCCAGAGCATTTTGTGATGCGTTATGAGGAGCCCGCTGTACAAGGTGCAGAAACGCTGGGCACCAATCCCTGGATTAACTTTAATGATGAAAAACCTGAATTATTAACTCAGATAAAACCCTAGCGTCAAAACAACAAAAGCCGGGCCTTTGACCCGGCTTTGCTAGTCAAAGGAGATAAAATGGCAAACTCTTCTCAATGGTTCAACCCGCCCAAGCAGTATTCGGACGGGCCACTGCTACGATTTACCACAGCAGCCCGCACAGACTTTTGGCAACATACGCATTATCACTTTTACCGCGACAATGGCCATTTCTATTATTGGCAAAGTACTGCTGAGCAGTTATCTCTGCTTGTTGAAGTACAAGTAAACGCCAATAGCAAGTTCGATCAGGCTGGTATTATGCTGAGAAAAGATGCCCATAATTGGTTAAAAATCTCAGCGGAATGGCTATCAAAAGACCAGGCAGCGCTGGGCTCAGTGAATACACAAAACGGAAAATCAGACTGGGCCAGCCAAAGCATCAAACCAGCGACAAACTGGACCTTAAAAGTTGAAATTTCACAGCAGGACGCTGTGATCTTCGCCTTACTGGGCGAAGAATGGCAGCAACTGAGAGTATTGGATATCAGCCATATCAGAGATAAAGACGAGATTTGCATTGGTATTTACGGCTGCAGTCCGGATGGGCCGGGCTGCGAGGTCAGGGTTCAACGAATCGAGTTTCACGAGTCGGTTTTATAAAGAGTAGAGCATATAACTGGCAATCTCAGGTAAATAAGTCTTCAGAATAGCCTGCTGATCCGCACTTAAATTCACGACTTTGACAAAACCTTGTTTTGCCCAATAGCTTTCAGCACCCTGCACAGCAACCAAAGCCATCGCCTGCAAGCCCATGCCTTTGGCTTCAGCTCTGGCATGAGCCAGTAACTTCGGAGCCAAAGACTGGCCGCGAAACTCACTGGAAATCGCCATATCATGCAGATACAAACAGTTAGCGTTTTGATACAAAGGAAAAGCCGCAGCTAAAGGCGTGATACTGCCAAGCACAGAAGGATAAGCCAGCAGGTACCCCGCCATCTGCTGGTCAACAAAATAACCCCAGCAGGTTTGATGAAACACTGAAATCCGCTCAGCCATCACAGTCGCAGATTCAACCAGTTCCTGGCTGTAACAATTCTGCTGCACCTGCATAAGTTGAGGCACATCAGCAGCGGATAAAACGGTTATAGCCATCAGATACACCAATAAAAATGCCACCAGCTCTTAAAGAGACAAGTGGCTTCTCAGACAACAGACTCCAGAGTATATCGAGTTTTAGTTCAGACTCTTTAACAGCGTCTGATCTAAACCATCTCCGGTTAATAACTTAACTATGGCTTTGCAATGATCCAGCGTGAAATCACCTTCACTGATTTGCAGGTTTAAGGCTTCACGGCGTTTTTGCACTACACCGGACAAGGTTTTATTGTCAGCGTCTGCGCCTTTTAATTTCTGCTCTAACTTAGTCAGCCATGGATACAGCTGCTTTTCTGCATCATAAGCCTGCTGGCGAATTTCCGGATGATAGTCTTCGCAGGCATTGAGATTTAACAAGTAAAAATTCAGATAACCGGCAACGGTCAGATACTGGTAGTCTACTGTTTCAGCTTTCACTGCAGAAGACAGCGTTGCAGAACTTAAACATAAAGCGGCGAACAGACTGTAACCTAACTTCTTCATCTAAGGCTCCCCTAAAAAATCGTAAATTCGATAATCAATCTACAGAGAATAACCTGCCTTTTCAACAAGGCAGGGTATTTATAAGCCGTAAATTTAGAATTTAGGTTACGGCTTATCAGTTTTGTATTTAGGTGAGATTAAAACGTCTCAGCAGGCACCCGCACCCAACCTTCCATCAATACCCTGGCACTACGGCTCATGATAGCTTTGGTGACTTTCCACTCGCCAGCTACTAATGCCGCTTCAGCCCCAACCCTTAAAGTGCCAGACGGATGACCAAAACGTACAGCTTTACGTTTTACGCCACCAGCGGCCTGATTGACTAAAGTGCCCGGAATTGCAGCTGCAGTGCCTATAGCCACAGCAGCAGTGCCCATCATGGCATGGTGCAATTTGCCCATCGACAAAGCCCGCACTACTAAATCCATATCTGCTGTAGTCACGGCTTTACCACTGGACGAAACATAATCTGTTGCTGGCGCGACAAAGGCTATCTTAGGCGTATGCTGACGGATTTTAGCTTCGTCTATATGTGCAATTAAACCCATTTTCACCGCACCATAAGCGCGGATAGTTTCAAACATAGCCAAAGCTTTGGCATCGCTATTAATCGCATCCTGCAGCTCAGTCCCTGTGTAACCAATATCTTTGGCATTAACAAAAATTGTCGGAATACCGGCGTTGATCAGTGTGGCTTTAAATGTACCTACGCCTGGCACGTCCAAATCATCCACTAAGTTACCCGTCGGGAACATAGAGCCACCGCCCTCGCCGTCTTCATCAGCAGCTGGGTCGATAAATTCCAGTTGCACTTCAGCGGCCGGGAAAGTCACCCCATCCAGTTCAAAGTCACCACTTTCTTGTACTTCGCCGTTGATCATCGGCACATGAGCAATAATGCTTTTGCCAATATTAGTCTGCCAAATCCGCACTGTAGCTTTGCCGTTTTGTGGAATACGGCTGGCATCGACTAAACCTGCACTGATGGCAAAAGAGCCGACCGCTGCAGATAAATTGCCGCAGTTACCGCTCCAATCAACAAAAGCTTTATCGATAGAGACCTGGCCAAACAGATAATCCACATCATGATCGGCCTGGCTGCTTTTGGCTAAAATCACAGTTTTGCTGGTACTGGACGTCGCGCCGCCCATACCGTCAATTTGTTTACCGTACGGATCAGGGCTACCAATCACCCGCAGCAGCAGCGCATCACGCGCTGCTCCTGGAGTTTGTGCTGCCTCCGGCAAATCCTGCAAACGGAAAAATACGCCTTTGCTGGTGCCACCACGGATATAAGTGGCCGGTATTTTAATTTGTGGCAAATAGCTCATAGTTTTCCCTACACCTTAGCTTCAAGGAAGTCTTTGGCAAAACGCTGCAACACGCCACCGGCTTCATAAATAGACACTTCTTCCGCTGTATCCAAACGACAAGTTACTGGCACCTGCAGCACTTCACCATTTTTGCGCGTCACCACTAAAGTCAGAGTTGTGCGAGGTGTACGTTCACCTAAAACGTCATAACTTTCTGTGCCATCCAACCCTAAGGTTTTACGGTTCACCCCTGCTTTAAACTCCAGCGGCAATACCCCCATACCCACTAAGTTGGTACGGTGAATACGCTCGAAGCCTTCAGCTACTATGACTTCAACACCTGCTAACCGCACGCCTTTGGCCGCCCAGTCCCGGCTGGAACCCTGACCATAATCAGCACCAGCAATAATGATCAAAGGTTGCTTACGCTGCATATAAGTTTCAATGGCTTCCCACATCCGGGTGACTTTACCTTCAGGCTCAATGCGGGTTAAGGAGCCTTGTTTGACTTTGCCATCCACTACGGCCATTTCGTTAATCAGCTTAGGGTTGGCAAAAGTAGCGCGCTGCGCTGTTAAGTGATCGCCGCGGTGAGTAGCATAAGAGTTAAAATCTTCTTCCGGCAGCCCCATTTTATGCAGGTATTCACCAGCCGCGCTGTCCATCATGATGGCGTTAGACGGCGATAAGTGATCTGTGGTGATATTATCGCCAAGCACGGCCAGCGCCTTCATGCCTTTCATAGTGCGCTCACCAGCCAGTGCGCCTTCCCAATAAGGTGGGCGACGGATATAGGTGCTTTGCGCACGCCAGTCGTACAGCGGACTGATTTTTTCGCCGTAATCGACTGACAGAGCAAACATAGGCTCATAGACTTTGCGGAACTGTTCAGGTTTCACGCTGCTTGCCACTACGGCATCAATTTCAGCATCGCTTGGCCAAATGTCTTTTAAGCGAATTTCGTTGCCATCTTTATCCAGCCCCAGCACATCTTTTTCGATATCAAAACGAATAGTACCGGCTATGGCATAAGCCACAACCAAGGCTGGTGAGGCTAAAAATGCCTGCTTAGCATACGGATGAATACGGCCATCAAAGTTGCGGTTGCCAGACAATACAGCTGTGGCGTACAAATCACGCTCGATCAGCTCTTTTTGGATCACTGGATCCAAAGCACCACTCATGCCGTTACAGGTAGTACAGGCAAAAGCCACAATACCAAAACCTAAGCTCTCTAAGTCGCCTAATAAATTGGCTTCTTTTAAATACAGCTCGACCGTTTTAGAGCCAGGTGCTAAGGAGCTTTTTACCCAGGGCTTACGGCTTAAACCTTTGGCCTTGGCGTTGCGCGCCAATAAGCCAGCCGCTATGACGTTACGTGGGTTACTGGTGTTGGTGCAGCTGGTAATAGCAGCGATAATAACAGCGCCATCCGGCATTAAGCCCGGCTCGTTTTCTACTACACCACTAATACCTTTGGCGGCTAAATCGCTGGTGGATACCCTGGCATGAGGATTGGAAGGACCAGCAATAGTGCGGCCGACACTGGATAAATCAAAACGAATCACACGCTCGTATTCTGCTGTTTTTAAACTGTCGGACCATAAACCTGCAGTTTTGGCGTAGGTCTCTACCAATTTAACTTGCGCTGGTTCACGGCCTGTCAGGGTTAGATAATCCAGAGTTTGCTGATCGATAGAGAACATAGCGGCAGTAGCGCCATATTCCGGCGTCATATTGGAGATCGTAGCGCGGTCACCTAAACTTAGGCTGCTTGCGCCTTCACCAAAAAACTCCAGATAAGCAGACACCACTTTTTCTTTGCGTAAGAACTCAGTCAAAGCCAGCACAATGTCTGTTGCCATAATGCCGGGCTGTGCTTTGCCGGTCAGCTCCACGCCAATAATATCTGGCAGACGCATCCAGGAGGCACGGCCTAACATCACGCTTTCCGCTTCTAAGCCGCCTACCCCAATAGCAATAACACCCAGCGCATCCACATGAGGCGTATGGCTATCGGTTCCCACTAACGTATCAGGGAAAGCCACGCCATCTATGGCGTGGATCACAGGCGACATCCGCTCTAAATTGATCTGGTGCATGATGCCGTTGCCTGGTGGTATCACATCGACATTTTTAAAGGCTTTTTTGGTCCAGTTAATAAAGTGGAATCTGTCGTCGTTGCGTCTGTCTTCAATAGCGCGGTTTTTCTCAAAAGCATCTTTTTCAAAACCAGCATGCTCGACAGCCAAAGAGTGATCAACAATCAGCTGAGTGGGCACTACGGGGTTTACTTTGGCTGGATCGCCGCCTTGCAAGGCTATCGCATCACGCAGGCCAGCTAAATCCACTAAAGCGGTTTGACCTAAAATATCGTGACAGACCACACGGGCCGGAAACCACGGAAAATCCAGATCCTGCTTGCGGTAAATCAGCTGTTTTAACGAATCAGTTAAAGTCGCTGGATCGCAGCGGCGCACTAAGTTTTCTGCATGAACACGGGAGGTATAAGGCAATTTGGCATAAGAGCCCGGCTCAATGGCGTTGCAAGCCGCTTCGGCATCAAAATAATCCAGGTGAGTGCCTGGTAAGTTTTTACGGTAATTAGAATTCATGGCGTGGCCACTCAGTTAAATTGTTTACATTAGATCCAACAAAAGCCCACTAAGGGCTTTTATTATTTGGGTGTTTCTTGCTTAACGGCTTGATAGTGGCTTCACACTGCGTGGTTCCACACCTGTATATTCCGCACTTGGGCGAATAATACGGTTGTCGGCACGTTGTTCCATCACATGGGCTGCCCAGCCTGTTAAACGTGAACAGACAAAAATAGGCGTAAACAGCTTGGTTGGAATACCCATGTAGTTGTAAGCCGAAGCGTGGAAGAAATCTGCGTTACAGAACAGTTTTTTCTCGCGCCACATCACCGCTTCGCAGCGCACAGAAATATCGTACAAGGAGGTATCGCCGTTAGCTTTACCGAGCTTTTCTGACCATTCTTTGATCACCGCATTACGTGGGTCAGACTCGGCATATATGGCATGGCCAAACCCCATGATTTTTTCTTTCTGTTCCAGCATGCCCATTAACTTGGTTTCGGCATCATCCGGATTATCCATCTTTTCAATCAGTTCCATCGCCGCTTCGTTGGCGCCACCGTGCAGAGGGCCACGTAATGAACCAATAGCGCCTGTGATGCACGAGTGCATATCACTTAAAGTGGAAGCACAAACACGGGCTGTGAAAGTAGACGCATTAAACTCATGCTCAGCGTATAGAATCAACGACGAGTTCATTACATCTGTGTGCAGCTGAGTTGGTTTTTCACCATGTAAAGTCCAGAGGAACTGTTCAGCAATAGAATCGGCCGCTGTTTCCACTTCGATACGCTGGCCTTTATGGCTGAAGTTATACCAGTAGTTAATTAAACCAGGGAAAATCGCCAGTAAACGGTCGGTCGCATCTTGCTGCTGGGCGAAACTCTGCTCAGTTTCTAAGTTACCGAGCATAGAACAACCGGTACGCATTACATCCATAGGATGAGCAGAAGCAGGAATACGCTCCAACACTTCTTTGAGTGCCTGTGGCAGGTTACGCATCGCCTTTAAACGTTTTTTGTACGCAGCCAGTTCAGCTTCGTTCGGTAACTCGCCTTTTAAAATCAGGTGCGCTACTTCTTCAAATTCACAGTGAGCGGCTAAGTCTTTCACGTCGTAACCACGGTAAGTCAGGCCTGAACCTGTTTTGCCTACTGTGGATAAAGCGGTTTTACCTGCGATTTGGCCACGTAAGCCTGCGCCTGATAATTCTTTTGCGTTCGCCATCTTGTCTCTCCGTTTTTAATTTGTTCTGTTGATTTATTGAATGCTGTTTGGCTGTTATTAGTTATTTTTTGGTCGCCCAACTTTTTATTTAGAGCTTTTACCTTCGGCAAATAAAGCGTCTAATTTCTGCTCATAACTGTGATAGTTCAGGAAGTCGTAAAGTTCAGCACGGGTTTGCATGCTGTCGACTACTGCTTTTTGATCGCCGTTGGCCAGAATAGACTCATACACATTCAGTGCAGCTTTGTTCATTGCGCGAAAGGCACTTAATGGATAGAGCACCATATCGACACCCACGCCAGCCAGCTCAGCTTTATTAAACAATGGCGTTTGGCCAAACTCAGTGATATTGGCAAGCACTGGTACTTTCAGTACCTTGGTAAAGGCCTGATATTGCTCCAGCGTATACACAGCTTCAGCAAAAATGGCATCAGCACCTGCGGCTTCACAGGCTAAAGCGCGCTCGATGGCGGCGTCTAAACCTTGTTGTTGCAAGGCATCAGTGCGCGCCATAATAAAAAAGTTCTCGTCTGTTCTGGCATCGACTGACGCCTTAACGCGATCGACCATTTCTTCCAGCGATACGATTTCTTTGTTTGGTCTGTGACCACAACGTTTTTGCGCCACCTGATCTTCAATATGAAAACCTGCGGCACCGGCATTGGTCATTTCTTTCACTGTACGGGCAATATTAAAAGCACCGCCCCAACCTGTGTCTGCATCCACCAGCAATGGCAATTCAGTAGCACCGGTAATACGGCGGATATCTTCACAGACATCGTTTAATGAAGTCATGCCTAAATCCGGTAAACCAAAAGAGGCATTGGCCACACCGGCACCTGATAAATACAAGGCTTTATGACCCACACGTTCAGCCATCATGGCGGTGTAGGCGTTAATAGTGCCCACCAGCTGTAACGGATGATTGTCTTTAATTGCCTGACGAAGCAGAGCGCCAGCGCTTTTTACATTAGCCATGTGAAATCCCCTGTTGAAGTAACTGTTGTTCAATATTGCGTTTTGATGCGGCGATATGACGGCGCATAAGTAAGTCGGCAAGTTCGCCATCACGGTTAGCAATGGCATTAATAATAGCTTTGTGTTCGTCAAAAGCCCGCGATACCCGAGGGCCATTCATGCCAAGCTGCACTCTGTACATCCGCACAAGAAAATACAGCTCGTCACTTAAGATAT
Organism: Rheinheimera sp. KL1; assembly: GCF_001275035.1. Lineage (NCBI taxonomy): Bacteria > Pseudomonadati > Pseudomonadota > Gammaproteobacteria > Chromatiales > Chromatiaceae > Rheinheimera > Rheinheimera sp. KL1. The sequence continues at coordinate 66,770 of NZ_LAMX01000003.1, read as the reverse complement.
TAATCAGATAAGGATTTTTACTGCCCAAAATCACCCGGTAATGAAAGTCGACATCGCCGGCTTCCTGGTAGTAACTTTCTCCTTCGCGCACCCGTTGTGTCGACAAATGCTGATCAAGTAGCGCTCTGACTTCGGCAATTTCCTGCTCTGTCATATGCTCTGCTGCCAAACGACAAGCTAAACCTTCAAGCTCTTCACGCAGCTGATACAAAGAACGTAAACCTTCAATCGACAGTTTGACCACACGGGCACCAGCATTGGGTGTACGTTCTATCAGATGGCAGCGCTCTAAACGCGCTAAGGCCTCACGTAGCGGTGCACGGCTTAAGTCATAGCGTCGTGCCAGTTCTGGCTCACTGATCTTGGTACCAGCAGGAATGTCACCTTCCACTATGGCGGTGCGAATTTGCACTAACACCCGGTCGGCGGCAGTAATAGCTTCTTTAAATTCAGTAGCAAGCATCAGATTGTCGACAATAACTGGAAGTTAGTTACGTTTTACGCCTAGAATCGGCTTTGGTCAAGCTAAAGCGAGATGTTATGTCGACATAAAGACTAAAGTACTAGAGGAAGTTGTATGGATTTATGGACGGGCTTTATATGCTTTGCTGCCACTTCTGCCCGTTTACACCTTTTATAATCATCCACAGGCTAAGAGTGAGTTCACCTGCTAATACCGGCAGCATAATCCAGGGGAATAGTTGTGCAGCCATCTCTGGAGCCAGCAATAACGCCAGACTGTTGATCAAATAACATAAACCCGCTATTGCTAACATCACGCCAATAAAAACAGGGAAAAAACCAGACTTGACGATCAGATAACCGCGCAGTAGACAGGCCAAAGCGAAAAAAATCAGCCCTATGCCAAAACCGTAAGCGTGCAGCTGAATAGCCAGAGCAGACCAGGCCGCTAATTGCTCTGAAGAGAACACTGAAGCTGCAGCCGTTCCACCCAATAACAGCAAAGGGATCACCAACAACAACTTATTTGCAACTAACATCGCTGTTTGGATCAGGTTAAAAAAAGTAGCCGCCAGATTTAACCCCGCATTGACTCGCTTAAACAGCAAATAGAACAATACGATAACGGGAATATCCAACAGCTGCATAATTAAATCCCCTACTATGCCAAGAGCCCATAAGGTAGGTGCAGCGGTAATATTCTGCGCTGTAGCAGTAGCGTCGGCCGGTACCACTAAAGATCCTCTGACCATCAACTCACCAAAAAGCCCTAATGCAATAATAGCCAGATAAAATAATCCCCCAAGACGCACGTAAAGCTGTGGCATCTCTTTAAAGGTTGAATTCATCTGGAACCTCACTAAAAGCTGAATGATTGGTTTGATGGGTTAAGGCTAGAGCACAACTTTAGACTAAAGTGAACAAGGCATGCGTTACAACGCTTCTGCTTCAAGTACTTTATTACGCCCCAGCATCTTTGCCTGATATAAAGCTTCATCCGCTCTTTTTAGCAACAAGGCTCCGTCTAATTTCTGTCGTGTCGATACCCAACCCATGCTCACAGTGATTGGGATTTCTTCCTGAGCTTTCACGGGCTGTTGAAGAAAGGTTTGTCTGAGTTGCTCAAGTTTGCACCTGGCTTGTGGTGCATCGACATTGGGCAGACATGCCAGAAACTCTTCACCCCCAATACGGAACAACAAATCATAATTTCTAAAATGTTGTCGAAGTAGCTCTGCAATGTGCTGTAGTGCAACATCACCGGTTGAGTGACCGTAAGTATCGTTAATGCGCTTGAAGAAATCCACATCCAACATCATCACAGTTATCGCTTCACCCTGACGAATACAACGGCTTATCTCTTTATTTAAAATAGAGTTGAGGTCATTTCTGTTTAATAAACCAGTCAGAGGATCTGTGTTTGCTTTACGTTCAAGCTCTTTTTGTTGTGACTCAACTAAAAGCAGTAAACAACTGGCTAATAAGCCAGAACAATAGATTGTAAAAGCAAACCAGCCAAACTGATGAACTATGAGATGCTCAGCCAACTGCGATATTTCTAATTCAAACAGTACATAAAGCAGCCCTCTGCTGAACAGTTGCAGTACGTTGAATATCAACACCGCTTTAAAAACAGTGAAGGCTATCGTCGATTTGTTCACAGACTGCAGCGCTTTGAAACTTAGCGCATTCAACATAATGATCAGCAAATAATTTGCGATCAGGCGCATAGCCATCTCTGTTTTAAAAGGTTCGAAAAAACTCAGGCTAAAAGAAAGCAGCACTGGTATTGCAAACCAGACCACTCTGAAATGCAGCTTGCAGAGTGTCAGAACTCCCAGCAAAACAATACAATGCAAACCGACAGTCGCCGCATTTGCCAGTGCTGGCATTAAATAAATGGGCAAAGTAACAATATTATTTACTATACCAATCAGTGAGTTGAGGGCTAAGCATAATCCTGCCAGACTAAAGATCCTAAAATGCTTTAGCTCAGTACTGTTTTTGCTATACAAAAAGAGACTTAAAAAGAAACTCAAACCCAGCAGTAGATTCACTGAGCTGATCGTCAAAATATCCATAGGTAAACATCGTCCTTGATACTGCCAACCCTACTGCAAAGCTGCACATAAATAAATTAGACATAGTCCAGCTTCATCGGAGCAAAACGCAAATCCAGATGGTTTATAACATATAAATTGACCTCAATCGACAGGACAAAAGTCTAGCCAAAAAACTTCAGCTACTTTTACAGCGAACTAAACCCACTCAACTTCAAACCAACCCTGACTTTGCAGTTTTTATTAGATTAATTTTTTCTAACATTAATGATATGTAAAAACTTTAGCTTCTATAGCAATAGTGCGACAAAGCTCTTCAGTTTGCTGCAAAAGCTTATTTAGCCTGAGGTGGAGTGGATAACTTGGGGATAACTGCGGTATAAGATCAGGATAAGTTTGGGCTTCTGTTTCGGATTGAAGCACTTAATAGACTAAGTTCAGTGCAGGAAATTTTTACAGCTTTGTCTACACTCAAAACCAGTAAGTAAATCTGTTTGTCCTCTTTGGTTCCGTATAGCGCACGGCTCATTTAGATGAGCCATTCCCCTAAGCCCAGAATAGATCCCTTGATTCTGGGCTACTTTCTCTTCAATTAAGCTTTCTTAACTGATTGAAATAGCTGATAAAAGTTTGCTGAGGTTTGTTCTGCCAACAATTCGATACTGACATTACGTTGCTCTGAAATACAAGCAGCCACTGCGCTGACATAAGCCGGTTGGTTAGTTTTGCCACGGTAAGGCACGGGGGCTAAATAAGGCGAGTCAGTTTCAATGAGTAAGCGGTCAGCCGGAATTTGCCGCGCTACAGCACGCAGCTCATCGGCGTTACGAAAGGTCACAATGCCGGATAACGAAATATAAAAACCTAAATCCAGAGCAGCTTTTGCAGTATCCCAGTCTTCAGTAAAACAATGCAATACGCCACCGCAGTCAGCTGCACCACCAGAGCGCAATAAATCCAGTGTGTCAGCTCTGGCATCGCGGGTATGTACGATCAAAGGTTTTTTAAGTTCACGGCCAACAGTAATATGAGCGGCAAAAGCCTCTTGCTGAATGGCTTTGCTGTCCGGGCTATAAAAATAGTCCAGACCGGTTTCACCTACGGCCACTACAGCTGGATCAGCGCAATAACGACGCAGTAGTTCGATATCGATTTGATCTTCCTGATGCAGCGGATGTTCACCACAAGACACTGAGACCTGCGGATAAGCGGCTACCAGCTGTTTCATTGCAGGAAATTCTTTCAGGCTGACTGAGACACACAACATATGCTCAACTTTGGCTGTAGCAGCTTGCTGTAATACTTCAGGCAGGGTCAGAGCTAATTTGTCCCATTCCAGACGGTCGAGGTGGCAATGTGAATCAACAAACAAAAGACTTCTCCAAAACATTCACTAAAAACAGCCAGAAGTTGGCTTTATATCTTTAAAGGCTGTAGGTAGGCTCGGTCGAATCGAGCATACCTCCTAATAATTTCTCAATTTTATCCTGCAACTGAAACTTATCGTCGATAAAAGCCACACCAATGCCTGCGGGCGTCGAGCTTTGTGCACCTTGTGGTGTCAGCCAGGCCACTTTGCCTGTCACTCGCAGAGGTTCGAGCGCGTCAGGCAAAGTGACCACTAAAGATAACGAATGCCCCATACGGTAGGGCCGCGCAGTACGCACGAACAAACCGCCATTTTTCAGAAATGGCATATAGCAGCGATACAGCTCTTTTAGCTCAGTAAAATCCAGTTGGATTTCGTCCACAAGTAGCTCCTGTTACAACAAGGCCGAACGCAGTTGCACGAGCAAGGCGGATAAATTCAGCGCGGCATTTTGCCCTGAAATCAGCTGACGGTCACGGCCCCATTGCTGCAAAGACAGCAATAATTGGTGATGTTTTAACTGCATATCCGCGCCTTTCTGCCACAACTCCTGCCGTACAAACCAGAATAAGGTTGAAGGCAATTGCTCCGTGTCAGGTAAATGGGCTAACAGCTCATACATATCTAGCTGAGCGGACACGAACTTCTTCAGCATAACCAATTGTGCAGAAATTGCTGCCGCTTCGTCGTTTTCTAATAACTTCAATGCTAATAAAGGCGCGCCACCGACATACTGCAGTAAAAAATCAGGCACAGGTCTGCTGCTGTGTTCCTGCAACCAATGTTCTATCTGCTCACCATAGACGGGAGCTAAAGCCCAGCTTTGACAGCGGCTTAAAATAGTAGGTAACAATTGCGCCGGATGGGCACTTTGTAAAATCAGAAAACTGTTTTGTGGCGGCTCTTCCAACGTTTTTAATAGCGCATTGGCGGCGGCTTCTGTCATCAGTTCAGCCTGTGGAATAATCGCCAGCTTGACGCCACCTTGCTGTGATGCACCTTGCATAAATTGACCCAAAGCACGTATCGGATCCACCCCAATACTGCTGCTGCCTTCTGTTGGCAATTGCCACAGATCCGGGTGATGACCAGAGGCCATCAGCTGACAACTTTTACATAAACCACAAGGCTGGTGCTGCAGTGGGTTTTTACAGAGCAAATAAGCGGCCAGACGTTTAGAAAGTGCGAGTTTGCCAATACCAACAGGGCCTGTCAGCAATAACGCATGATGCAACTGCCCTGCTTCTGCCAATTCAGTCAGTTTGTATTGATACGAGTCCAGCCAGGGGAAATCAGACATTGCTGCTTAGATCCGCGCTTACACCAGTGTTTAAAGAACCGCTTTGATAGGCCTGTTGCAGTGCGTTCAGGATCTGTTGTTGCACCTGCTCCATCGATTGACTGGCATCGATCGTAACTATATTAGGCTCAGTAGCGGCTATTTGCTGATACTTGGCCCTGGTGCGCTGGAAAAACGCCAGTTGCTCCTGCTCAATCCGATCCAGTTCGCCGCGGGCCTGAGCACGCTGTAAACCTATAGCCGGGTCTATATCCAAATACAGCGTTAAATCTGGTGTTAAATCACCTAACACCACCTGACGAATACTGTTAATCAGGCTTTCATCCAGTTGACGGCCACCGCCTGATAAGCCCGGGAGGATAAATCGTGACGATCCCCTAATACCCACATACCTTGCTGCAAAGCAGGCTGGATCACAGTTTTTACCAGTTGCACGCGGGAGGCATACATCAATAATAATTCGGTTTCAGGCGCAACCTTTTCATCCTGCACTTGCTTGACCAGCGTACGGATTTGTTCGGCTAAAGGTGTGCCGCCTGGCTCACGGGTGCTGATAAACGGGATCTGATGTTCGTTCAGCCATTGTTGGATAGTATGGATAGCACTGGTTTTACCCGCACCTTCCAGCCCTTCCACTACAATAAAACGACCTAAAGTTGTCATTGTTTTTTCTTTTCCAAAACTTTCTTGCCCAAAATATAGCGCTGCACAGCGGCATTATGCTCTTTTAGCGTACGAGAAAACTGATGAGTGCCATCACCTTTTGAAACAAAATACAGCCAGTCACTTTTCGCAGGCTGAGCCGCGGCTATGATAGAACTTCCGCTTGGCGCGGCGATAGGACCCGGCGGTAAACCAAAATGCTGATAGGTATTGTACAGGTGCGGATTACGTAAATCGGCTCTGGTGATATCGCCATTAAAACTATCACCTAAACCATAGATCACTGTTGGATCTGTTTGTAGTTTCATGCCAAGGGCTAAACGATTGACAAAAACCGAGCTGACCAGCGGTTTTTCTGGCTCATGACCACTTTCTTTTTCGACGATAGAGGCCATGATCAGCAACTCATAAGGATTTTTATAAGGCAACTCGGCCTGCCGATTGTCCCATGCCTGCTGCAAACGTTGGATCAATAACTCGTTGGCACGTTTTAATAATTCAGTGCTGGTGCTGTTGGCGATGTAATTGTAAGTTTCAGCGAAAAACAGCGCCTCGGCATTAGCTGGTTTGTCACCCCAGGCTTCTGGCCACTTTGCCAGCTCGACTAATGCAGCTTTATCCGTCAGGTCATGCTTTAAATATTCAGCTTCGGCTAAACGCTTCAAGCTTTGGTTTAAAGTTTCACCTTCTTTGATACTAAAAGCAAACTGCGCCACTTTTCCACTGGCAAACAGATGCAGCATTTGTAATAAGCGGGTTGGTTTTTGTTCTGTCGGCACTCTGTACACACCCTGATGTAACTTGGATAATTCAGGATGTACTCGTAAATAAATAGACAACCAACGACACTGAGCATTGCTCAACAGCTGCTGTTGCTGCCAATGACGACAGAGTTTCATTGCGCTGTCGCCGGCTTTAATTTCGATGTAAGCTTCTTTCAGCGGCAAAGTGCTTTGGCTGTACTGTTGCCAGATATTGGTTAAACCAAAAAAACTGACCAGAGAAACTAACAGCACTACAAATAAAGTTCGGATCAAAACTCAACTCCGTGGAAAAACTGGCGTACCAGTTCCATATTTTTAGCTTGCCCGGCAAATTCTTTCACCGGAACCACACCCATCAAGGCATTACACACCAATAAAGCTTCTGCTTGTTGCAGATCAGCCAGACTAAAACAACCTTCAGTGATCGCTCGCTGCGTCATCAGATGCTGACGCATCACGCCGTTGACACCAGCCCGATCCAACTTGGGTGTAAACCATTGACCCTTTTTGCAAAACATCAGATTAGCAGCAGAGACTTCGATGACAGCATCAGTTTGGTCCAGTACCACAAGCTCATCAACGTCGCGCTCTGCTAATTCGGCTTTAATCAACACCTGCTCCAGCCTGTTGTTATGCTTCAGACCTGCCAAAGCGGGCTGCTGAGCTAGTTTAAAACCAGCTACACCAAGGCGAATGCCTTGCTGTTGCCAGTTACTGTAATCAGGTAAAGCAGCGGTACTGATGTAACAGCAAGGCGATTCAATACCTTGTGGGCTATAACCCCGACCGGCCTGGCCACGGCTGATTAATACTTTAATGACTTGATCAGACGCTGAAATTGCCTGCTGGACTTGTGCCGTCAGCTCATCCGTATCAAATTCATGAATTAACAAAGCTTTAGCGCCTGATACCAAACGCTGCAGATGCAAATCCCACAGCATGGCTTTGCCGTCTTTTACCCGCACTGTGGTAAAAAGTCCGTCACCATACTGGAAGCTACGATCTGTGCTATTCGGTGCCTGCAGATAAAGCATCAATGCCAGTCCAAATCATTTGAAAAAATCTGGCGGAAAGTATGCCTGAAATCAGTGACTTTAAAAATGGGGTCAAATCACATTGTTAACAGTTAACCTAATGATCTGCCCCATATTTAAGCAGTTACTTGCTGAATTGCACCTGTTGCCACTGCTGTTCCGGGGTGAATTTGAGGGTTTTCACTTTGCCACGGCCTTCAATATTGACTACGTTGACCTGATCCGGCCACAGGCTTTGTAATGAATCATGGCGCAACTGCAACTGTGTCAGATGTTGTGGGATGGCCACTTCCTGATAAACCCAGAAAAAACGACCGTCCAGTTCGTTACCCACCAGACTCAGCTTCAGATCCTGACCGTCACTTTTCAACTGAAAATGGCTGGATACATACAAGGCAAAACTATCGCGGGTGGACTGTTTGGCGATTAAGTCAGCCGATTTATCCAGCAGTTTTTTCACCGCATGTTCGGCATCATGCACATAAAACCTGTGCATGATTTCAACATTGCCAGTGCGTGGGTTAAACAGCACCTTGGTGATAGCAGATTTCATTTCATGAGCTGATAACTGCACGCTCAAACAGCATAAAACAATCACTATCCAACGCATCATTAATCCTTAGCTTTTGGCTCTTTTAGCTTGGTTTTGCTGTCCTGCATAATATCGCGCTCAGCCAAGTCTTTACTCTTCTCCCGTTTAAAGGCTTCAATACGGGATGGAATAATTTGACGCGGGTAATGGTTATTTTCCACATCCACATCCGCTGTTAACCACTTAGGATCAACCACAACCTGCTTCAACGTCTTTTCTGTGACAATCAGCTTACTGACCGCATCAGGAGTTTTTCGCCAAATTTCAGCCGGAATATACAGCTCTTCCACACTGTCATCTTCAAAAGTCAGTTGCAGTAAAATTGGCATCACCAAACCACCTAAGTTACTGAAATTCAGCACATAGTAGTTTTTATTTTCATCAATTGCCCTTTCAAAGACCTTACGCTCCCATGGCTCCAGGTCGGCCAGGAATTGCTGGTAGCTGTTACGTTCTTTGTTGGTGACAGTAAAGCGGTCATTTTTATCATAAAAATCAGTGACGTCTTTATTGCGTTCCACCCAGGTGGTTTTGTTTTCAGCTTCGTTTAATTCAACAAAGTAAGACGCCGGCTTGTCCTGCTCTTCTTTGCGTCGACGCTCAAAATCAATGTCTGGATCTTTGGTATCCAGCTGCAATTTGTACACTTTATCCAGTGAGATATCGACATGGTCTGTGCTGTAAAACCAACCGCGCCAGAACCAGTCCAGATCGACACCACTGGCTTCTTCCATGGTGCGGAAAAAATCTGAGGGGGTTGGGCGCTTAAACTTCCAGCGGGTGGCGTATTCTTTAAAAGCAAAATCGAACAGTTCACGGCCTAAAATCACATCACGCAGAATATTCAGCGCAACTGCCGGTTTGGTATAAGCATTAGGACCTAACCGCGTTACACTATCCGATTGGGTCATCACTGGTTCTTGCTGTTCACTTTTCATGTAGTCAGTGATATCGCGAGCTTCTACACCCCAAGGAATTTGTGGGTCCCACTCACGACCTGCTATACCATCCAAAAAGCTGTTCAACCCCTCATCCATCCAGGTCCACTGCCGCTCGTCTGAGTTGACCACCATAGGGAAGTAAATATGCCCTACTTCGTGGATCACGACGCCAATCAAAAAGCGTTTTTCTGCTTGCGAGTAGGTGCGGCTGCCATCCTTTTGCAGTTCAGTCCGGGGGCCATTAAAGGTGATCATCGGGTATTCCATGCCACCGACAGGACCATTCACCGACTGAGCAACCGAATAAGGATAATCAAAAGAGAAACGGGAATAGACTTCCAGTGTATGCACAACGGATTCTGTGGAGTATTTTTTCCACAAATCACCACCTTCTTTTGGATAAAACGACATCGCCATGACAAAAGGCTGATCGGCGCCGCCTTGTTGATAGCCTTTGGCATCCCAGATAAATTTACGCGAAGAAGCCCAGGCAAAATCACGCACATTGTTGGCTTTAAAACGCCAGGTCTTGGTGTCGTCTGTGTCGTCTTTTTCGTTCTCCAGCGCTTCTTGCTCAGTGACAATAAACACAGGGCGTTTCGCTGTTTTGGCTTGTTCTAAACGCTGCTGCTGCTGTTTGCTCAGCACTTCTGAGGCATTGGTTAAATCGCCTGTGGAAGAGATAATATGATCGGCAGGCACCGTCATCTCGACCTCATAGTCACCAAACTCCAGGGTAAATTCACCTGAGCCTAAAAACTCTTTGTTGGTCCAGGCTTCATAATCTGTGTAGGCCACTAAACGCGGAAACCATTGAGCAAACAAGAAAATATCATTGCCGCCTTTGCGTGGGTCATCAGGGAAGTGTTCATAACCAGAACGGGCCGAAACCGCGTCTTCTTCAACGATATTAAAGGCAAAATCCATAGAAAATTGCACTGACTCACCCGCTTTCAGCGGTTTAGGTAAATCAATCCGCATCTGGGTACCAACCACCACAAACTTAAGCGCAGTTCCATCGGAAAGTTTAATATTATCCAGCTGATAACCTAATTCGTGATCCGCCAAAAATTGCAGATTACGTAGCTCACTCAAACTAATTTTGGCAGGCTGCTCGTTGCTCGGTACTGAACCACCACCAAAGGTGCTGGTGACTTCCGCCATAGAATCGGATTTAAAAATGTTCTGGTCTAACTGCAGCCATAAATACTTCAGGGTATAAGGCGAGTTGTTTTTGTACTCTATGGTCTGACTACCGGACAAACGACGTTTTTCTTCATCAAGACTGGCTTTGATTTTGTAATCCACCTGCTGTTGCCAATACTGCTGACCGGGCTCACCTGCGGCATTACGATAGATATTGGGCGTTGGCAAAGATTCATCCAGTTGACGGAATTTATCTTCAAACTTGCCTTTAGTTTGGGCAATAGGATCGGCGAATGAGACCTGAGCACAAAGCATCAGAGCCAGAGCAACACAGCTTTTTTTATAGGACATCGTTTTTGGTGCTTCTGTTGATGAAAAGAAATGGGGTTCTGCTCCAGTATTGACTGTTACTGTCAGACTTAAGTTGGAATTACGACAACAGGCGGGAAAAATAAGATAGAAAAATCAAAGGGTCAGAGCATTGCTCCGACCCTGAGTTCAAACATTAGATTTTCTTAAACAAAATAGAACCGTTAGTGCCGCCGAAACCAAAGGAATTGCATAACGCGTATTCCAGTTTGGCATCACGGGCCGTATGCGGCACATAGTCTAAGTCACAACCTTCATCCGGGTTATCCAGGTTAATGGTTGGAGACACTTTCTGATCAATCAGCGACAAAATCGTGATAATAGATTCAACAGAACCTGCAGCACCCAATAAGTGCCCCATCATTGATTTACTGGAACTGACCATTAAACCTTCTGGCTTCGCACCAAAAATTGATTTAATAGCCATAGTTTCAGCAATGTCACCTGCAGGAGTGGAGGTGCCGTGCGCATTAATATATTGCACTTGATCCGCATTAACACCGGCATCACGCAAGGCGTTTTTCATTGCCAAAGCTGCACCACGACCATTTTCTGGTGGTGACGTCATATGGTAGGCGTCGCCACTCATACCAAAACCAACCAGTTCAGCATAGATTTTTGCGCCACGGGCTTTGGCATGTTCGTACTCTTCCAGCACCACAACACCAGCGCCATCGCCTAACACAAAACCATCACGGTCTTTATCCCATGGACGACTGGCCTGTTGTGGCGCGTCGTTACGGGTAGATAAAGCACGAGCCGCACCAAAGCCACCCATACCCAAAGGAGTAGAGGCTTTTTCTGCACCACCTGCAATCATAGCGTCCGCATCACCGTAAGCAATCATACGAGCGGCCTGACCTATGTTATGCACACCCGTGGTACAAGCGGTGACAATACTGATATTTGGACCTTGCAGACCTAACATGATGGATAAATGGCCAGAAATCATATTGATAATGGTAGAAGGTACAAAAAACGGCGATAAACGACGTGGACCGCTGTTCAGTAATTTGGTGTGGTTTTCTTCGATTAAACCTAAACCACCAATACCTGAACCTACAGCAACACCAATACGTTCAGCATTTTCTTCGTTAATTTCCAGTCCGGAATCTTTAAAAGCCTGCACACCGGCAGCCACTCCGTACTGGATAAATAAATCCATTTTTTTGGCTTCTTTGGCCGGGAAAAACTGTTCGACGTCAAAATTTTTGACTAAACCAGCAAATTTGGTGGTGTAAGCCTCTGGATCAAAATGATCAAACAGCGCTATTCCACTTTGACCTTGTAATAAAGCCTGCCAGGTCGACGATACATCGTTCCCCAGGGGCGTTAGCATACCTAAGCCCGTCACAACCACTCGACGTTTTGCCACAGAATCCTCCGCAGTCTAATTTATTCTTTATTGCTGATCTGCTTCTGCTTTCACTTCGTAGCAGACAGCTTCAGAAACAAAAACGGGTAGCAGAGGCTACCCGTTTTGTCAGCTTAACGCTTACTCAGCGTGGGCTTTGATATAGTCGATAGCAGACTGTACCGTTGTAATTTTTTCAGCTTCTTCGTCAGGGATCTCTGTGTCGAATTCTTCTTCCAGAGCCATAACTAATTCTACTGTGTCCAGAGAGTCAGCGCCTAAATCGTCAACGAAAGAAGATTCGTGCTTCACTTCTTCTTCTTTAACGCCTAACTGCTCGATGATAATTTTTTTAACGCGTTCTTCGATGTTGCTCATCTTTTCTTCCTTTTTCTCATGTAAATCGCAACAATTGGTGCAATTTTGTGTGGCGGCTAGTTTATGCGTAAGCCCGGTTTGTTGCAAGTAACGACTTAGTCTTTTCCTGCTGGTCAAACCATTTGCCTTCGTCTTCGAAACCACAGCTTCGTTCACGAAGACCTTTGGCTTACACCATATACATACCACCGTTGATATGGATGGTTTCACCCGTAATGTATGCTGCCGGACCTGAGGCCAAAAAGGCTACAGCGGCCGCTATTTCTTCCGGCTTGCCCAGGCGATTTGCCGGGACCTGGCTGAAAATGGCTTCTTTTTGCTCGTCTGACAATTCTTTGGTCATATCGGTGTCGATAAAACCTGGTGCAACAGCGTTCACCGTGATACCACGGGAGGCCACTTCTTTAGCTAATGATTTAGTAAAACCTAACACGCCTGCTTTGGCTGCAGCATAGTTAGTCTGACCCGCATTACCCATAGAACCTACCACTGAACCTATGCTGATGATCCGGCCGTGACGCTTTTTCATCATGCTACGCAGCACAGCTTTACTTAAACGGTACACTGATGTCAAATTGGTTTGCATGATGTCGAACCATTCTTCTTCTTTCATGCGCATCAACAGGTTATCGCGGGTAATACCAGCGTTGTTCACCAGAATATCAATCTCACCAAACTGAGCTTTAATAGTCTCTAAACACTGCTCAATAGAAGCTGTATCGCCGACATTTAACACCAGGCCTAAACCTTTGTCACCTAAATAAGCAGAAATAGCTGCTGCACCTGATTCAGTTGTTGCAGTTCCAACCACTTTGGCGCCTAAAGCGGCTAATTGTTCAGCAATAGCACGACCAATACCACGACTTGCGCCTGTAACTAAGGCCACCTGACCTTCTAATGAAATAAATGGGGTTGTCATTGTTTCTAAACCTTTTATTCTGCAGCTAAAGCGTCTTTTAACGACGCTACATCTGTCACTGAAGCTGTGTTCAGCTCTTTATTGATACGTTTAATTAAGCCACTTAATACCTTGCCAGCACCCAGTTCAATCACGCTGTCGACGCCTTGCGCAGCTAAAAACTCAATGCTTTCTGTCCAGCGCACCGGACTATACAGTTGACGAACCAACGCATCTTTGATTGCAGCGGCATCGGCAGCAGCCACCACATCGACATTGTTCACTACAGGTATGACAGCTGTATGAAACGAAATACTGTTTAAATCAGCTGCCAGTTTGTCTGCCGCAGGCTTCATTAAAGCGCAGTGCGACGGCACTGACACAGGTAAAGGCAGCGCTCGTTTGGCACCAGCTGCTTTACAAAGTTCATTGGCTCGTTCAACCGCAGCTTTATTACCGGCAATTACCACCTGGCCAGGAGAATTGAAATTGACAGGAGACACCACTTCACCTTGCGCAGCTTCTTCGCATGCTTTGGCGATCAGTGCATCGTCCAGACCAATAATGGCGGACATAGCGCCAGTACCTGCCGGCACTGCAAGTTGCATATACTGACCACGTTTTTCCACCAGTTTGACGGCATCCGACAAGCTCAGTACACCAGCACAGACTAAAGCGGAGTATTCACCTAAAGAGTGACCTGCTAAATAAGCAGGAGTAGCACCGCCCTGCTCCAGCCATACCCTATACACAGCCACAGAAGCTGTTAATAAAGCAGGCTGAGTACGATGGGTTTCGTTTAATGCGGTATCGGGACCATTGGCCACTAAGGCCCATAAGTCATAGCCTAAAGCTGCTGAGGCTTCAGCGAAGGTGTCACGAACTGTTGCAAATTCAGCATGAAGTTCGGCTAACATACCGACGCTTTGTGAACCCTGTCCTGGAAATACCAATGCAAGTTTGTTATTCATCATTTTTCCTGCAAATATTGTCGCACTATCGTTAATAACGTATTAATGCCGAAGCCCAGGCAAAACCACTACCAAAGGCTTCAAGCAATATAGTTTGTCCACGCTGGATACGGCCATCACGCACAGCTTCATCTAAGGCTGTAGGCACTGTCGCAGCAGAGGTGTTGCCATAACGGTCGAGGTTAATGACCACCTGATCCATCGACATCTCCAGTTTACGGGCTACTGCCGAGATAATACGCAGATTGGCCTGATGTGGCACTAACCAGTCAACTTGCGATTTATCCATCTGATTAGCCGCCAGAGTTTGCTCGACCACTTCAGATAAACGAGTGACCGCAACCTTAAAGACTTCGTTGCCTTTCATCGAGCCCCAGGACGTATGCACAGAAGCTTCAACACCCCGTGTAGGATTGTCGACATACAATAATTCGGAGTGTTTACCGTCAGCATGAATATGAGTGGATAAAATACCTGGTTGCTCAGACGCTTCTAAAATAACAGCTCCAGCGGCATCACCAAATAAAATCACCATGCTGCGATCTTCAGGGCTCATTAAACGTGACAGACAATCCGCGCCTATCACCAGCACTCGTTTTGCCATACCACTTTTTACATACTGATCAGCAATACTTAAGGCATAACAAAAGCCGGCACAAGCTGCAGCGACGTCAAAAGCAGGAATGCCAGGAATATCCAGCTCACGTTGCACTTCGCAAGCTGCGCTTGGCAGAGCGCGGGAGGCGCTGGTGGTAGCCATCACTATCATATCGATGGAGTTTTTGTCGATGCCGGCGGCTTCAATCGCTTTTAGTGCAGCCTGAGCCCCCATTGTAGCGACAGTTTCGTTGTCAGCTATAATGCGGCGTTCTTTGATACCAGTACGTTCGATGATCCACTCGTCTGTGGTTTCAACCATGGTTTCGAGATCAGCATTGGTTCTGATCTGAGACGGAAAGTAACTTCCGGTTCCAATAATGCGTGAATACATTGGGCCCTACGCTTTGTCAATTAATACGTGTTCCAGCCTGTCTTTGATCTTCACCGGCACCTGGCGTTCAACCTCGCGCACGGCCTGACGGATGGCACTAAGAAATGCTTCTTTTGTCGCATTTCCATGACTTTTCACTACAATTCCGCGCAATCCTATCAGACTTGCCCCGTTATACTGGTCGGGGTTCACGCCTAAAGACATACTTTTCAGAAAAGGTTTGATTAGCCAGCCGAAAAGTTGAGCAGACATGGAGTTTTTCAGCGCAGTTTCTAAACGTTTTAAGATGAGTTTCGCCACACCTTCACAGGTTTTTAGCGCAACATTGCCAACAAAGCCATCACAGACGATGACGTCGGCTTTGCCGGAAAAGATGTCATTGCCTTCGATATAGCCAATGTAATTAATATCCGCACATTCGGATAAGAGTAAAGAGGTTCGTTTGATTTGATCCGAACCTTTGATTTCTTCTTCACCCATATTCAACAGAGCGACTTTAGGCCTGGAAATACCCTCCACTTCTTCAGCCATCACCGCGCCCATCACAGCAAACTGGAATAAAGTGTCTGAATCACAGTTGACCGTCGCACCCAAATCCAGCATAAATACCGGACTGCCGACAGTAGAAGGCAGGCTGCTGATTAAAGCAGGTCGTTCAACGCCGTTGAGCATCTTCAAGACAAAATGTGCCATAGCAATCAAAGCTCCGGTATTACCGGCGCTAACACAGGCGGCCACTTTATTTTGTTCAACCAGATCCAGCGCAATACGCATCGAGGACTGGCGTTTATTACGCAAAGCCACCGAAGGTTTGTCTGTCATCAGTACGGTTTGAGAAGCATGCGAAATAGAAAGCTGTGGATGATTTAAATATCCAGCCTGCTCTAATTCGTGGGTAAGTAGTTCGGAGTCGCCGCAAAGGACGAGATCTACATGAGGAAATTCACACAGCGCTTCTATGGCTGCAGGAATAGTTGATTGGGGGCCATGGTCGCCCCCCATCATGTCTAAAGCTATTTTAAGTCGTAGTGGTTGCAACGAGTGCATCCAAACTTACTTAATTACTTTACGACCTTTGTAGTAACCATCTTCAGTGATGTGGTGACGACGGTGAGTTTCACCTGAAGTTGCGTCTACAGACAACGTTGGCCCAGTCAACGCATCATGAGAACGACGCATGTCACGTCTTGCACGAGATTTTTTGTTTTGCTGTACAGCCATTGCCTTTCTCCTAAAAAAACTATTTTTTCTTCAATTCTTGCAATATTGCAAATGGGTTCGGTTTTTCTGGTTCTGGTTCTATTTCTCCCCAGCTCATCTGCACTTTGGTTGGATCACAGGATCCTTCGTCGTGCATCGGAAACAAGGGTAAAGCCAGAATTAATTCGTCCTCAACCAATTGCCTCAAGTTAACTTCGCCGTGTTCGTTTTTTTCGACCACTTCGTAGCGCTCTGGAATATCGTCGTGAGCCGAATCTTTGTCACTCCGGATGGGAGTGTATGCAAAACTGCTGTTCAGTTCCAGATTCATATGTTCGCTACAGCGTTCACACTTCACTTGTACCTGACAAAGAGCTTGAGCCTCAATAAAGACCAAACCTTGTTCATCAGTTCCGCAATGTACTACTACGTCTACATCACCCTCAGAACTTACTAACGACTCCGTTAATCTGGTTAAATTCACCAGCGGAATAATGCCATCAAACGTAGAACGTTTTTGTGCAGCACGTGTTGGATCAAGGGTAATTGGAATTTTTACCTTTTGCATAAGGCGCGCATCATATAGATCGAGGCTAAAGCTGTCAAAGGATTCCTGCCTCTTTTTTGTTAATTTTTCCGGTCTAAACCGCCGTTCTGAAGGCCATTGTGACTTAGATAAGCTCAAGGCACTGCTGTTTTGATATACAGAGCCGACAAAGTTGCAACTTCATGCAGGAAATGTATAGTGCGACGCATTGTCCCAACGAGGTGCTTTTATGTCAACCCAAGCTTTGTATTTAGCCTCTACATCTGTATATCGTAAGGCTTTACTGGAGAAACTTACACCGAACTTTTCTACGGCCAAACCTGAAGTCGATGAAACCGCTCTGCAGGGTGAAACACCAGAGCAACTGGTGAGTCGTCTGGCTGTCTTAAAAGCACAAGCAGTGGCTAATCAATTGACTGAAGGGCTAGTTATAGGTTCAGACCAGGTAGCTGTGTTTAACGGTCAAATACTCGGTAAACCTCATACCTCTGAAAATGCTTATAAACAGTTAAAAAGCTTTAGCGGTCATTGTGTGACTTTTTTAACTGGCCTGGCTCTGGTCAACGCTCAAACCAAACAGCATCAGCTCTGTGTTGAGCCCTTTAAAGTGCATTTCCGTGAATTAACCGATGCGGAGATCCTTGCATATATAAAAAGAGAACAACCGCTGAACTGCGCTGGCAGTTTTAAAAGCGAAGGTTTGGGTATTAGTTTGTTTGAAAAGCTCGAAGGCGACGACCCAAACAGCTTAATAGGCCTGCCATTAATTCGTTTGCTTGAAATGCTGAGATTGGAAGGCGTAGATTTATTAACCCAGCCCTGATTTGAACCTGACACGGGCAGGGATAAAACCTGCCCCTACAATGATTTACGGTATACCAGGTATCGAAATCGATATAGATGAAAGATCAAAGCGCTTTTAATAACTCTGGCAGTGAATCAATAATCGCCTTAGGCTGATAACGACTTAGCTCTTCCCTGCCATGCACACCGTGAGTCACACCAATGCGTGGCATTTCTATCGCTTGTGCCATCGCCATATCGTGAATCGTATCCCCCACCATCACAGCACGATGAGCCGGTAAGTTAAGCTCTGTCAGAATTTGCTTCAGCATGTCAGGGCTAGGTTTGGACTCTGCTTCATCAGCACATCGACTGGTGGTGAAGTAAGGCTCCAATCCGGTTTCTGCAAACATCCGCTTTAAGCCTTTACGTGCTTTACCTGTGGCAACAGCCAATATCAAGCCTTGTTGCTTTAACTCCTGCATCACTTGCTCTGCACCTTCGAACAAAGGTGTAGGCGGATGCTCATGTGATAAATACTGGTCGCGGTAATGTTCAAATACCCTCTGGCGCTGTGTGGCATTGATGCCAGGGAATAAAATATCAAATACAGGGTCCAGACTCAGGCCAATAATTTGCTTTACCTGATGTTCTGTTGGCACCACTAAACCAGACAGCTCTGCAGCAGAGCGCATCGAGGAGACAATACGGCCTACCGAGTCCATCACAGTGCCATCCCAGTCAAATACGACTAAAGCTATATCCGAACTCATTATTTTCTCTTCAGTTTTTCCAGTACACTACTTAATGCATTGTCCAAAGGTGCGTCACAGGTGAGTAACTTGCCTGTACCTGGATGAGTGAAAGTCAAGGTTTTGGCATGCAAATACAAACGGTTTAAACCCAGCTTCTGCATTTGTGAGGTAAATTCGTTATCACCGTATTTGTCATCACAGGCAATGGCATGACCTTTACAGGCGGTATGCACACGAATTTGATGAGTGCGTCCTGTAACAGGGAAAGCTTCTACCAAGGTACCTTCTTCGTAACGCTGCAGAATTTTAAAGCGGGTTTCCGAAGGTTTACCTAAAGCCTCATCGACTTTCACCACTCGCTCACCACTTTGTAAGGTGTTTTTGCGCAGAGGTTCTGTCACTTTTTTGATTTTGCTGTCCCACTGCCCTGCCACTAAAGCCCAGTATTTTTTCTCTACTGTTTTTAGCCTGAGCTGTTCGTGCAGATTAGTCAGCACAGAACGTTTTTTCGCGATCAACAAACAACCAGAGGTATCTCGGTCTAAACGGTGTACCAGTTCCAGATGACGGGCTGTTGGACGCAAGGCGCGTAATGCTTCAATTACACCAAAAGATAAACCGCTACCGCCATGCACTGCCATGCCTGTAGGTTTGTTCAGTACTATTAAATCGTTGTCTTCAAAAAGAATATGGCTTTCGAGGTTTTTCACCATTGAGAGGCCCACGGACACTGGTTCTTTTTCCGGCTCGTCATGAACCACCAAAGGCGGCACACGCACCTGATCGCCGGCTTGCAGTTTGTACTCAGGTTTAATTCGTTTTTTGTTAACCCGCACTTCACCTTTGCGCAAAACCCGATAAATCACACTCTTTGGTACGCTCTTAAGCCGCGCCATTAAGAAGTTATCTATGCGCTGACCAGAATAATCTTCTTCTACATCAATATATTGCACTGGAGTTTTGATATTTTCAGTCATGCGTTTCAGTTACTCTGCTAAGCTTAAATTAAGTTGCTATTGGTCGTATATTAGTGGGATAATCACCGGGCTAATTATGCCAAAAACGGCAATTAGGGCGCTCATAGTGACGTAAGAGAAAATGTGAGGCACCGTTCGGGAGGCAGATCATACCGAATTCGTTGGGAAAACCAACGCATTTATCCTCTGCGAACGAGAATAACGCTATTTGTCTGAAGTAATGCTGCGTAATTTATTACTGACAGAGACAAAACACAGCTTCCGGTCACTTAGGCAAAAAAAAATTGCGACAACGCAGCGCGGTATCGCGCGATCTCTGTGTCAGATCACAGCAAAAAACATTTAAGTGCGGCCCTGACAAGGCGGCGCCAAAAATACCTGGACTGTTTTAGGTTCGAGTAAGGTGATAAGCAGGCTAGCCATGAAGGACTAAGATCCTCAGAGCAAGTCGCAGCAAGCAACCCGAAGTAACACAACGGTAAAGGTATTAAATGAGTTAGCTCAAGCATCCCCCAGTCGAGAGACTGCAGCATTGATATGTTTGACCATCTGAAACGCGGACGCAGGATGTCGTTGCGTTGTGGCCTATGTTATAGAGTCACAAAACAATGAAAAGAATGTTAATTAACGCCACGCAGGAAGAAGAAATCCGCGTAGCACTTGTCGATGGACAAAAATTATACGACCTGGATATCGAAAGCCCAGGACACGAACAGAAAAAAGCAAACATTTACAAAGGAAGAATCACCCGGGTTGAGCCCAGTCTGGAAGCAGCTTTTGTCGATTATGGCTCTGAACGCCATGGCTTTTTACCTCTGAAAGAAATCTCCCGCGAATATTTCCCTGCCGGTTATACCTTTGATGGTCGCCCCAATATTAAAGAAGTGGTCAAAGAAGGTCAGGAAGTTATTATCCAGATCGATAAAGAAGAACGTGGCCAAAAAGGCGCTGCCTTAACTACATTCATCTCTTTAGCTGGTTCTTATTTAGTACTGATGCCGAACAATCCTCGCGCCGGTGGTATTTCCCGTCGTATTGAAGGGGATGAGCGTCAGGATTTAAAAGACTCTTTGGATCAATTACAACTGCCAGACGGCATGGGTTTAATTGTTCGTACCGCTGGTGTGGGTAAATCTCACGAAGAGCTGGATTACGACTTAAAAGCCTTGTTAAAGCACTGGTCTGCTATTACTCACGAAGCGCAAAACCGCCCTGCACCATTTCTGATCCATCAGGAAAGCAACGTGGTATTCCGCGCTATTCGTGATTATCTGCGCCGCGATGTCGGTGAAATACTGATCGACAACCCACGCATTTTCGAAGAAGCCAAAGTCTATATTCAGCAGTTCCGTCCTGACTTTGCTCACCGCGTCAAAATGTATCAGGGCGAAGTACCGCTGTTTATGCACTTCCAGATTGAAACTCAGATTGAATCCGCCTTCCGCCGTGAAGTGCGTTTACCTTCTGGTGGTTCTATCGTGATCGACAGCACCGAAGCCTTAACTGCGATTGACATCAACTCGTCAAAAGCAACGAAAGGCGGTGACATCGAAGAAACAGCCTTTAATACCAACTTAGAAGCCGCAGATGAAATTGCCCGTCAGTTACGTTTACGTGACTTGGGCGGTTTGATTGTGATCGACTTCATCGATATGACGCCAGTGCGTCATCAACGTGAAGTAGAAAACCGCTTAAAAGACGCCGTAAAACAAGACCGTGCCCGCGTGCAGATTGGCCGTATTTCACGTTTTGGTTTACTGGAAATGTCACGTCAGCGTTTACGTCCTTCACTGGGTGAATCGGCCACTCACGTCTGTCCACGTTGTCATGGCCGCGGCACTATCCGCAGCACTGAGTCTTCCGCTCTGTCGATTTTACGTTTAATCGAAGAAGAAGCCATTAAAGACAACACCAGTCAAATTCATGCTCAGGTCCCGGTTTCTGTGGCCACTTACCTGATGAATGAAAAACGTGATTCAGTGCGCCGTATTGAAAGCCGTCACGGGATCCGGATTTACATCATTCCTAACGAACATATGGAAACGCCAAACTATGAAGTGACGCGCATCCGTATCGACGAAGAGATTGAAGAGTCCAGCTACAACATGGTGAAAGCTCCTGCTATTGGCAGCGCTGTCTATCACCCTATCGGTGAAAACGTTAAAGAAAAGCCAGCAGTCTCTGCTATTAATATGGCTGAAGCTTCTGCCTCTGCCGCACCAGCTGTGGCTGCTGCAGCTCGCAAAGTTGAAGTGGCTGAAGCCAAAGATACAGGCCCAGGCCTGGTTGATTCTGTGGTGGGTTGGTTTAAATCTTTATTCGCTGCTGCACCTGCACCAGAGAAAAAGGTGGAAGAGGCACCACGCCGCAGTAATAATCGTGATAACAACAGACGTCGTAACAACAAGAATCGCCGCCGTCAGGAAGGGGATGATAAAGTTGCAAAAGACGATAACGCTGCTCCAGCGAAAGCTGAACGCTCAAATGAACGTAATCAGGAACAACGAGGCCCAAGACAGGATAAACCTCGTCAGGAACGTGGTGAGCGCCAGGAGCGAGCTGAACGTGGCGAACGAGCCGAGCGTCCTGAACGTACCGAGCAGAAAAAAGCTGTATCAGAACGTCCAGCGCCGGTTAAAGCCGTAGACCACGACGAAGAGCACAGCACTAAGATTGTGGAACGCCGTCAACGCCGTCAGATGCGCAAGTCCGTGCGTCATGAAAAAGAAGGCGTTGAAGCAGTCGCGGTTTCAACAGCTATCGAAGTAGCAGTTATGGCTACATCAGTGGTTGAAACTCCGGTCGTTGCACCAGTCGCCATTGATACTGCGGTAGCAGAAATTGCTGTGGCAGCGCCAGTTCAGACCGATGTTGCAGTGACTGAAGCACCGGTTCAGACCGATGTTGTTGAAGCTGAAACTGTTGAGACTGAAGCAGAAAGCGCTGATGCAGAGAAAGAAGCCGCCGAAGGCCGCAGCCGCAGCCGTCGTTCTCCTCGTCATTTACGTGCTGCTGGTCAGAAACGTAAAAAAGAGCAACAGGATCAGGAAGCTGAAGAGGCTTTAGCAGCTCGTTATCCTGAAGATCAAAACGAAGCGGTCAGCACTGAACAGCAACTGGATTTGCCAATCGCAGAAGCCGTTGAAGTGACAGTGGCTGCATCTGTCGTAACAGAAACTGCTGCTGTAGAAACACCTGCAGAAACAGCACCTGTGGCAGCAGAACCTGCTGCGGTGGAAACACCAGTAGAAACAGCACCTGTGGCAGCAGAACCTGCTGCGGTGGAAACACCTGCAGAAACAGCACCTGTTGTAGCAGAAACTGCTGCGGTGGAAACAC
The DNA here is from genome assembly GCF_001275035.1 of Rheinheimera sp. KL1. Taxonomy (NCBI): domain Bacteria; kingdom Pseudomonadati; phylum Pseudomonadota; class Gammaproteobacteria; order Chromatiales; family Chromatiaceae; genus Rheinheimera; species Rheinheimera sp. KL1. Next base: position 43,877 of record NZ_LAMX01000003.1, on the reverse strand, counting down.
CAGTTGAGACTGCTGCTGTGGAAACAGAAGAGGCACCAAAAGCCAAAACACGTAAAGCTCCTGCCAAAAAAGCAGTAGCGGAAGTGCAGGCTCCAGTGGCTTCAGGCAATAGATACGCCAAAATGATCACTGCGGATATGACCAAACCAGTAGTGAAAGCTGAAACTCAGGCTCAGGTTCAACCTACAGCTATGGATAACAGCGAACGTCCACTGGTGATCAGCTCAGAACGTCCGGCAGGTTCAGCGTCTGCCCGCCAAATGAGTGTCGCTCCTATGACCAAACCTGGTTCAGTGGAATAAACCTCTGTTAGCACAGACGAAAAGGCCACCGCGAGGTGGCCTTTTTTTTAGCTTTTGCTGAGTCAGTTGGCTCAAGCACAGCCAGTTTAATTAGCAGAAAAATGCACTAGCACTTTGTCTAAAACCTGCTGACGAATATGATCCTGCTCAAATAAAAGTTCATGTTTTGCACCTTTGATCAGCTGTACACCACCGACACAGCCTGAATCCGCATTGCTTTCTAATGCTGCACAAAACTGCTGCTGAGCTGACGCCGACACTATGCTATCCAGTTCTGCCTGTAGCACCAACACTGGAATTTTGATCTTGTCTGTCTGCTGCTGCATATCAGGTAAAACAGCACAAGCTTGCTCCAGCCAGCCCCAGGTAGCACCTCCGAGTTGCAGCTGCGGGTTGTGCTGATATAAGTCCTGCATCCACTGGTAGCGCGGTTCTGATCCCGTCAGGTCATTACCAGCAAAAGGCCTCGCGCTATAGGCTTTATCCGCAAAACCAGCATAGCCTTCTGTGGAAAACAACGTAACTACACTGGCCAGACGGCAGGCATCGCTCTCGTCATAAAACAACTTACCATTGATACCATGCATAGGGGCGGACAAAGCCGCTTTTTGAAATACTTGCGGGTGCTGCTGTAAATACAAAGTACTGATAGCGCCGCCCATAGAATGCCCTAACAGATACAAGGACTGCTTTGCCGGCACTGTCGTCAGCACAACACGACTGATCAGCTGATGCATATCATCCACATACTGCTGAAAATCTTCGATATGACCTTTCTGTGGATTGTCAGTCAAACGGGTCGACAAGCCCTGCCCTCTATGGTCAAACATCAGTACCTGATAACCTTGCTGTATCAGCTCATACGCCAGTTCCTGATACTTCAGATAAGATTCGGTCCGACCGTTCACTACAACGACAGTCGCTTTTGGCTTTGTTGTGCTTTGTGCTGGTGACAGCACAACATAATGGATCTGACTACCGTCCTGCAATTTCAGCTGTTGTGGCTGTACATTCTGCCAAAAAGGGGCGATCTGCTGCTGATAACGCTGGCTAAAATCGTCTGCCCCCTGCAATTGAGCTGCAAATAAACTACCGGTCAGCGCGGCACAGACTAAAGAATACTTCAGTTTCATAGATCATCCTTTTTGATTTTGGCTCAGCACTCTGATCACTACTTCTCTTAAACTGTCGTGATAATAAACCGCTCTGGCAAAATCGGCCGGGTCCAGCGATTGATTCTCTAGCACGACCAATGTCAGTTGCTGTTTCGGAAAATGGTTAAATACCGAAACATAACCCGGAATATAACCTCCATGACTCCACTCGGTACCCGCCGCAGTTTCTGTCACCTGCATACCATAACCGTAATAGACCTCGCCCCATCGATGTTGACGCAGCACTCTGGGCCAGGTCATCTGCTGCACGCTGGTTTGACTCAACTCTTGCTGTATACATAAAGGCAATAATGCCACATCTGAGGCTGAAGCAATCAAACCACCACTAGGCTCGGCTTCAACCGGCATAAAACCGCGGATAGATTTCAGTTGCCCCTGATCTTCATGCCAGCCGTCACTGGCGCTGGACGCTTTGTCAGCAAAACCAGAATGATTCATCTGACATTGCAGCAAAAATTGCCTTGCTAAGTCAGCATAGGGAACTTTTGTGACAGCACTCAGAATATCCCCGAGCAACTGGAAATTTAAATTGTTATAACGAAACTGGCCATAGTGTTGCTGAGTACTCATATCGACCAGACCAGAGCTATGGCTCAACAAATCAGCTAGCCGCACTGAGCTCGCCCAGGGCTGTCGCAATTCAGGCAGATACAATTTTACCGGAGCCTGTAAATCCAAAGTACCTTTTTGTACCTGTTGCATCAGTAGAGCTGCGGTCAGCGTTTTACTGATGGAACCTGCGAAGAATGCAGTATTTTGATCAAAAGGCTCCCCTTGCGACGTGCGCCCCTGTTGATACTGCCATAAAATCTTTCTGCCTTGCATCAGTAGCGCTGTGCCCTGAAAAACAGGCCTGCCCGCTACCTTGGTCTTCGCCTGTTGTGTGAGCAATTCAACGTCTGATACTGAAAACACGGTACCAGTTGCCAGCAAAGAGCCTGAAAACAATAAACAAGGGATCACTAAAAATTTAAGCATAAGCGACTGAACTCTCGAACTAAACCATTGTGAAAACGCATTAAAATTCGCACAGAGTCTACCTTGGGCCCATAGTTTTGTAACCAGAATAAAGCCTGAGCTATTCTGTTCATGCCATAAAGTGTCAGAAAAGCCAGCTCGCAGAACGCTAGCTGACGCCTCTATCGAAAAATGCAGCAGGAATACAAGAGTTTCGGCTATTTTTGTGATAAAAAGCTTAGCCTTAAGCTAAGCCAGTTTGCGGATTTTTAGAATATGTCTGAACACCACTCCCCTCAGCGATTTTTGCTTGGTCAACTGACCCTTGACTGCTTCAGCCGCGAGCTTAGCTCTGCGACTGAAACTTTGACTCTGGAGCCGCAGGTCTTTCAGTTGTTATCCCTGTTTATCGACGCAGAGCAGCACCAGTTGAGCCGATTACAAATCACAGAGCAGTTGATGATCAGCGAAAGCACCCTGACTAAGTCTTTGTCTTTATTACGTAAGGCTTTTGCACAGTTAGATCCCCAAACAATCTATATTGAAACTTTACCCAAAGTAGGTTATCGGCTGTGCCAGACTGTAATACCTGATGTTATAACTGCAGCCGAAAAAACAACGGCACAGCATACTCACATGCATTCAGTGACAACTCCTGCACCTTCGCTTCAGCCGGCGGCGCTGCAACATACAGCACCACCACGCGCCGGAGTTAAAACAAAACTGATATTGGCTGTACTGTGGACGGCCCCTTTGTTGTTTTTTGTCCTGTGGTTTTTTATTACGCTCGCGCCTGCTCCCGAAAAATTACCAACCCCATATATCAACCCGCCTGTCCCCATCAGTACAGCACAAGGTATTGACTATGATCTGAGCCTGAGTAAAGACGGCACGACGTTGATGTATCTGTCCAAAGATGCAGAAAAAACCCAGCTGCTCCTGCAGCAGAATCCAGGGAAACCAAAGTTATTAGCTGAAGATAACGCGCTGTCTACCGCCGTGATCAGCCCTGACGGTTTGCAGGTGTTGTCGGTTAAACAAAACTCACAAGACTGCGTCGTCGAGTGGTTTATGCCGGAAAATCCACAACAGAAAAAAACCGTAGCGCAGTGCAGTACGGATGCAATGGTAAAAATTGCCTGGCAAAGCGATAGTAAGGGTTTTTACCTGCGTGACAGAGCAGACAAAACTCAACCTTACGCATTAAGCCGCTATCGATTAGATACCACAACCAAAGAGCAAGTGACCAGACCGCAGAGTGCAGAGAGCCCAACAGGTGACTTGGCTTTCGCCGAATCCGATGATGGTAAAACACTGGCCGTTGTGCGTGATTTACCACAGCAGCACAGCCAGTTATTGCTGCTCGATAGCAGCAGTTTTACTGTTTTGCAGCAAAAAAGTTTCCCCTTTCCGATCAGTAACATCGACTGGTTAGCCACTCACTTAGTCGTAAGCAAAGATGCCGAATTGCTGCAATACAACACCACCACTGATCAACTGGAGTTTTTATTTTATACAGGCCGGACCGTTCAGTCGCTTGCTGTGGTGAACCAACAGATTTACTACGCTGACTATGAGCAGGATGCTGATATCTGGCAGTATGATTTGGCAGCCAACACCAACAGAATTCGTATTGGTAGCAGTAAAGCCGATCTGATGCCTCGTGTGAATCATAAAGGGGATCTGGCCTTTTTGAGCAAACGCGGTGGCAAAGAACAGATCTGGTTGCAACCTGCTGGACAAAACGAATACCAACTGGCTGATGTACCGGGTTCTCCCGCCCTGGTCCGACTGCAATGGTCACCGGATGGCGAGTCACTGCTCTTTAGTAAAGACGGCGCATTATGGCAGTTGATGATTGCCTCAGGTCAAAGCCGTGTACTGGTTGCAGCGGATAAACAAGTGGACGTTGCCAACTGGATGACTGATGGTACAGGCATTATTTACAGCAGCAAACAAAGCGGCGACTGGCAGTTGTGGCAACTGGATTTGAACACCGCAAGCAGCACGCAGCTGACTCAACAAGGTGGTTACAGTGGCTATCGACTTGGTAACCAGCTGTATTTCAGTAAATTTCATCAGGACGGTTTATTTATGCTGACTATCGCCACAGGTGAGGAAGATCTGCTGATTGCCGACTTTGATAAAAGCAACGGGCTGAACTGGCGCTTATCTGATAGCAGCATCTATTATTACCAGCCGGATCAGGGCATTCGTCAGTATCAGTTACAAAGCAAAAATAACAGCCTGCTACTGGCCACGCCAGAGCGTTTTGTTGATCATTACGACATACAAAACCAGCAGCTGTTTTATGTCAAAGCAGGTCTACCCAAAGGTGATGTTTATAAAATTGAGCCTGTAGCAAGCAGCGACATCAACTCAAAATAATACAACCTCTCCGGCCTGAAACAGGGCTTTCACAATAAGGCCCTGTTTCACCTGATAACTACATAACATCTCCATCTGGCCGCGGCCTTCGGGAAAATTGCGTTGAATCACCTCATGATCAATCACCCACTCTCCCATCACCATACGCTTGAGTACGGTTGCTTTTAGATCGGGCTCTGTAAAACGCACACTGATGCGCTGACGCATCTGATCGTGGCCACTGGCCAATACGAAGCCATGAAAATCCAGCTGCACTGCGTCGGAGTGATAGCAGTCCAGCCAGGCTTTGATATCTTTGTTGTTATAAGCTTCCAGCTGCTTTTGCACCAACAGCTCTACTTCTGTTTGTTGAGTTAGGTGAGTCATCAGGATCCTCTTTGGTGATTAAACCCTGATGATCAGCAAAAGTGGCACAAAAGACCAGAGCAGCTTTGGAAACTCAGAGTTGCTGTACTCTCTCTATCTGCGTCGTTACAACCCTGAAGCGACGGACCAGACGAGCCACGCGCTGGCCCAGATAAAATGCAGTATGCAGATCCGGAGTTTCTATAGCACCATCCACTGCTCTGACAATCACCCCAGCCTGAGCTCCAAGCCGGTTGGGCGCTTTCCTGTCGCCAGCTCCAGCCAAATCCAGACCGGCCCAGAGCATACCCTGTTGGGCAGCTAAAATTTGTAAATAATGCAGGCTATGCAAAGTATCACCACAATAACCGGTTCCTACCGTAAAACCTGCTGCAATTTTATCTGCCCACAGCTGCTCTCCCCAGTACTCTCCCGCCGTTGCATCAGCAAAAGCTTTAAACTGTGCTGATACAGACCCCATAAAAGTAGGAGAGCCAAAAATCACCGCGTCGGCTCGATCAATTGCGTTGATCACCGTCCTGTTGTGATAACGTCCTTGCTCTATGTCTGCCGCTTCGATACGAAATAAGGCCGCTGTTACTTCAGGCACAGAATGACAACCATCAGCAACAGCCTCAGCCAATCGGGCAGTAGTACCTGTGACAGAGTGATACACAATAGCTACGTTCATGGGCGAACCTCTGTTGTTACAGGCGCCACTGCAGCTGTCATTTTATACTGCCCCAGCCAGACACCAGTCAGTACCAAAACCATACCGACACTTTGTAACCCGCTCAGTTGCTGATCCAACACTACTAAACCCAGTACAGTGGCACTTAACGGACTCAACAAGCTAAAACCTGTCACAGCACTGGCCGACATCCGCATGACACCACGCAACCAGAACACATAGGTCAGTCCTGTACCAATCAAACCTAACCAGAGATAACCCAGCACCTGAGTCAGGTTAATACTCTGCGGCAAGCTTTCGACACTCAAGGCTAAGGGTAATAAAAATAAGCCGCCTACGCTCAGCTGCCAACTGGTCAGGACCAGCGCATTGGCCGGAGGTTGCCATTTTTTGGTTAATAAAGTGCCACACGCCATAGCCAAGGCGCCACCAGCCGCGGCTATGATACCCAGACCATCCAGTTTCGCTGCAGGTCCCAGCACCAGAAGAGCCACACCCAGCATCCCTGATACAGCCGCAATCCAGCTGAGCCATGAAGTTCGGGCCCCGAGCACTGCCCAGCTTAACATCACCACCACCAAAGGTTGGATCGCCCCGACAGTGGCAGCCACTCCACCAGGTAAACGATAGGCAGCAACAAAAAGTAAAGCCTGAAATACCCCAATATTTAAAAAACCTAACAAAAAGATTTTTCCCCACCACCCCCGGCCGGTAGCTGGCGCAACCACAACAACATCAGCAGCCCGACAGGTAAAGTACGTAACGCAGCGGATAATAAAGGTACATCAGGGGGTAAAAACTCGGTGGTGACTACGTAAGTGCTGCCCCAAATCAAAGGGGCTAAAGCGGTTAACCAGGGATCATACCAACGGGATACAGCTGAACTCATTACAAAACACTCCTTTTACAGTGCTTAGTGCACAAATTTAAAATCTGGCGCCACTGTAAAAGCTCAAGCTAACTTGAGGTCAAGAAAAATTTAACTGATTTATTAATAATTTATAATTTCAGCCACATCAAATAACCAGCCACAGCCTGCCCCTGCACTATGGCCACCTGAGTAATGGTTTCCATCTGTTGAAAACCTGCTTTTCTCAGCACCCGCTCTGACGCAGAGTTTTCTGTTGAAACACAGGCAAATAAAATCATTAATCCCATTTGCTTTGACTGTTGGATCAACTGCTCCAAAGCAAAGCTGGCAACACCTTTTCCTGACCAGTGTTCAGCAATGCGGTAACCGACATAAGCAGATTTTGTTACCTGATCGATGTCTTTGAGATTGGCTCTGCCGATCAGCTCGTTGTCTGCACTAAAAACCAAAGTCGGCAATGCAAGCCCCTGCTGTTGTAGCAGCAAAAACTCAGCGATATGGTGCTGTACAGCGTCAGTCTGATAAAAATCCTCTGGCCTTGCTTCGATTTTTTGCTCAAAAAAGCTCTTGTGGGCTAATTCAAACTGAAGTACTGCATCAACATCCTCTGGCTGTAAAGCGCGGAGCCTATACTCAGACATTTAAACAGGCCCAGTCGCTGGCAGCACGGCTGTGCCCTGATGAAACACCATTTGCCAGCCCTGGCTATTGAGTTGCCATAAAGAGCTGCGTAGCGACACTTTGGTTTGCAGCTCGCCTGCTTTACGTAATTTGGCTTTGTAGAGCACCTGAGCCAGGTCTTTAGATAATAAACGCACTTCAAAATCAGAAGCTTCTACCCAAGGAGCCTGCTCTTCCGGCAGACGCTCCAGTACATGGGCCTTGCCAAAACGCACGCCGGACGCGGCTATCTCTTCAAAACCATTGGCCAGCAACTGGTTCAGCAGCTTTTTATTTCGTCTGGTTTCGGCATGTTGTAGTTGTAACTCCAAAGCAATAAGGTGTTCAGTTAAAGCTTGAGCTTGTTCAGATGTCACTTGAGTAAGCCTTTGATTCATAGTCATTTAGGTTTTCGCTTAGCTCGCCTAGCTAAGGCCATGTTTTAGGCCGCTAAGTTGCGGCCATAACAGAAGTTCGTAGTTAGAAATTAAATAACATGACTCCGAGTCCTATACTATTTTGCCGGAAGTTATAATCCAACAATGTTTCGCCATAACCGGAAAACAGTTGCAGGTGCCAGCGTAAACCATCGATTTTGCTGCTATCCACAGGATAAGTCAGATCCAACTGCCAGGAGCCACGGCTTAAGTAGGCAAAATCATTGCGCCAGGTTAGTTGCGCTGTGGCGTCACCTGGTAACCAGCTGGCACTGATTTCGTGACTGCCTATGTAATCGATTAAATCCGGGTTATCGTCTTCTTCGCCATTTTCTGAAATACGTTGGTTATAACGCCAGTTCAGACCAAACTCCCCCTTATCTATAGCTAAACCGCCGTAGACTTTATTCCAACTGCGCGACAAAGGCTTCGCCTGACCATTGGACTGATGAGCTATACCAAACTGCAGCATACGGACCTGCCAATCCCCAGGTAAATCGCCCCACTGCTCTGCAACAGGTACGACATAAATCAGTTCAGGTTGATAATCGGTATTACGAAAAGGAGCTGAGTCCTGATTATTCCATAGTTGCCACATCGAACGCTGGCTAAACGCAAACCATAAATCAGCACCAGGTAACAGAAACTCCGTCATCAGCTTAGCGCGTAAAGAAATTTGCAGCTTACTTTCCATCTGTTTGTAGTTTTCGCTCTCTTCTGCCTGACCACGGGTTGGGCTCTGTGGAGCTTTATTAATATTGGAGGTGATGTGAGCAGGCAAAAAGAAGTTGGGTTGGTAGGTACGAAATACAAAACGATCGCGTTTTTCTTCCGGGGTCAACTCCCAGTATTTTTGCATCACCGTTGCCACAGCAACAGGCTCCGCCGCCACCTCCGTTTCAATTGCCGCCTGAGGTTTAACTTCAACGTCCGCCTCGGCAGCCGCTGTTGCTGAGGTTTCCGTTTCTGTCAGTACTGTAGCTGTGGTGCCAAATATTCTGTCATAACAAGCTAAACGTTCATTGTTATCAAGAGTCCCCTGACAGACACTAACATCCTGAGCTGAGACGGCTACACTAACCGAGCCCAGTAAAAAAACGCCTGTCAGTCTGGTTAAGTTTGATGTTTTATTCACGCCCTCTCCCGTTCGCAAAAATAATGTACTGTTAGTATAAGAGTTAAATCTAAACAAAGACTTAATGACTAAGCCTTGATGGCTTGCCGTTGGCTCTACCGAGGATTTTCGGCTTAACTAAAGCATCAGCATCAATCTGCAGCCTGAGATCCATACCAGCTGTTTTCTTATGCTTCGCTCAATTTGATTCTTCGGCAAACAAAGCAAAAATCTCATCTCCCGTTAGTTCCGAAGTCTTGTTAGAAAAACAATACCAGTCCGGTTTTTGCTCAATAAAAATCTGATGATCGAACACCAGATCTTTTAACGGTCCAAACAAGCCTACAGGAATAAAGTACTGGCCATTTTGTTTCAACCGATAAAACAAATGAGTACCGCAGTTGTTACAAAAGCCTCGTTCGGCCCACTCCGACGAATGAAAACCAGAAATAAAACAAGCGCCGTCCAGTTTCACCTCTGTGCCGCAATCCAGAGTAAACAGCGGCCCACCCGACCATCTCTGGCAGTACTGACAATGGCAGGCTCCAGCACTTAATGCCACTCCTGTGGCTTTGATTTTTACCTTGCCGCATAAACAGTGGCCATGAATAGCCCCCTGCGTCTGGATCTTCGATGCCGACATAAAAAACCTCCCGATGCGTGGACAATATCAGCCTACTGGAATTATCTTTTGATGTTAAGTCATTGTTGATTCAGTCAGATAAGGACAAGGTACAGCTTGTGTCTTTAGATATAGTTGTTGCGACTTGATAAAAACAGCAAAATCGGCTGGTATCGCGGACAGTTGCTGTACCTTCAGCTCAGCCAAAGCAGTTTTCGCAGCCCAATAAGGCGCCAGCGAACACTGAGCTGAACCTGTTGCAATATCCTCATTTATTCCAATAGCAGGAGCAAAATAACGCAGCACATAGCTATCAGGCGCTCTGAAGGCCGTGACGATCAGCGCGTGTTGAGGGAGTTGGCGGATCTGCTGCATATCAGGCTGGAACTGCCTTACAGCCTGCTCATCAGGGAGGACCAGCACGAGATCACGGGTTTGAAAACACTCCACAGGCTGATAGGTGGTTAAAGCATAGGGTGTATTCACAGAAACTGAGCGCCATTGTGGTAATCGCATCACTAAAGCCTCAGCACTGGCTATCACCTCCAAATCACCACAGTCACTAAAAAACTGATAGTGGCCCGGCCCTTTTAGCTGACGTAATAAAGCTGCCGCCGCCAAAGTACCATGACCACAAAGGTTGATTTCTTGTTGGCAGGAAAACCAGCGGATTTGATACTGCTGAGGCTGAGCAGCAGGCACCACAAAAGCTGTGACCACCTGCTTGGCCTCATAAGCTATACGCTGCAATACATCAGTCTGTGGCCATTCACTGAATAAAGCACAAGCGGCCGGATTACCTTTTGACAGATCGTCGGTAAAAACTTTAAACAGATACAACGGCGCTTCCATGCCTTCGATCCTATCCCTTGTTTTTGACATCAAGACCTTTAGTCTTCAGCACTTTCGCGATATTTAATCTGCACTGCTTTGATAAAGTTTCGCAGAATTTGATCCTGACACTGGCGATAATGATGATGATCCGCACGGCGGAAAAAGGCGCTCAATTCTGGTTTACTGATGCGAAAACCAATATCTGTCATCATTTGCACTATGTCATCGTCTTTTAAATCCAGTGCAATTTTTAACTTACGGAAAATAATATTATTGTTCAGACGCTGCTCGGCTACGGGCTGCTCACCATCTTTGCGCCCTCTGCGTTCAATGATCAGGCCATTTAAAAAAGTAGCCAAAGTCACGTCATCACAAGGCTGAAAAGCTTCGTCTTCGTCTTTTTTCAGCCAGTCACTGACTTGGGCTCTGCTGGCCGTTAAACCGGCATGGGCAAATAAATTCATCATTTGTTGATCGCCAAAATCAAAGGCGTAACGTAAACGGCGTAAAACATCATTGTTATTCATAAAAATTCGCAAAGCGCTCCAGTCAAGTTGCTGACATTTTAACAGACACAAAGCGATGCCTGCTGATTTTCTTTCGCGGTTTCAAACAGATGCCATGTTATAGTCTTTTCAATCTTTATTTTGGCTTTGCTTTCTATGGAAAAAATCGCAGTTTTTGTCGATGTACAAAACATCTACTACACCACCAAGCAGGCCTATGGCCGCTCCTTTAACTACCGTAAGTTTTGGCAACTGTTGCAGCTTAGGGGCGAGATTAGCTACGCCTATGCCTACGCCATAGATAAAAAAGATGATCAGCAGATCAAGTTTCAGGATGCCTTGCGTCATATAGGTTTTGAAGTGAAACTCAAACCTTTTATTCAGCGCGCCGATGGCTCAGCCAAAGGGGACTGGGATGTCGGCATTACGATAGATGTTTTGACCTTAGCCGCCGAAGTCGACACTGTGGTTTTACTCTCCGGCGATGGTGATTTTGATTTGCTGTTGCAGGCTGTCTATAAACAACACGGGGTAGATACTGTGGTGTACAGCGTGCCGGGTTTAACAGCCCAATCGCTGCAACAAAGCTGTGCGCTGTGGCGGCCTATTGAGGCGGACTTACTGCTCTGAGGCTAAAAGCCCTGTAAAAAGTAGGGCCTTTCGGCTACAATGCCGGCCTTTTCAAGCCCTACAGCAATCAATCAGGAATACCATGAGCCAGTTACCCGCCTGTCCACAATGCAGCTCTGCATACACCTACGAAGATAACAACCTGCTGGTCTGCCCTGAATGTGGCCATGAGTGGTCAGCAACCGCCAGTGCAGATGCCGCAGAAGGCGACAAAGTGATCCGTGATTCGGCTGGCAATGTACTGCAGGACGGCGACACAGTGACTGTCATTAAAGATTTAAAAGTCAAAGGATCTTCGTTGGTGGTGAAGATTGGCACTAAGGTCAAAGGCATACGTCTTGTCGAAGGCGATCATGATATCGATTGTAAAATCGATGGTTTTGGCGCTATGAAGTTAAAGTCTGAGTTTGTCAAAAAGCAGTGATGTTAATACAGAGGGGCTCTAACCAGAGCCCTGTTTACCTGATTAGTGTTCTACTGCGGCCAGCTTTTCTGCAGCAAGCAAGTCAGATACCCTGACCATTTTATAACCTTTCTGTTTTAAGCCTTTGATAATCAGCGGTAATGCCGCTCGTGAGGCATCGTAGTTCTTGTACATCAGATGCAGCAACACAATAGAACCGGGCCGAACCTGCTCCAACACTTGCGCTGCCATAGTCTGTGGATCTTCAGAGTCCTCGTCAAAGGTCTCAGGCGCTATATCCCAAGTAATACTGGTTCTGTGGGTCTTTGCCAGATACCAGGGTAGCAATAGCAGTTTTTTACCATAAGGCGGCCGGAACAAAATCTCGCCTTGATAACCTGCATCGCGGATTTGCTGATCCGTGCCTTCAATTTCGCGGTTAATCTCGTCCAACGACATAAAGAGCATGCGCTGATGCGACCAGCTGTGATTGCCAAGCTGATGACCTGCGGCGACAATTTGTTTCGCCTGCGTCATATAACGCTGAGTCTCGGAGCCAGTGACAAAAAAGGTGGCTTTGACCTGATACAAATCCAGAAGCTGTAAAACACCGGCTGTATGATGTGGAGTTGGGCCGTCATCAAAAGTTAAAGCCACCAGTTTTTGTTCTGTGTCTACTTGGTAGATCAGCTCACCAAACAGCTGAAACGTCACGCTGGAAGACAGTTTCCACAGAGCAAAGAAAACAACGAACACCACCGCCAATAACTTCAGCACCAGTTTATTCACTACCTTCCAACTCCTTTCCCTGTTTTTTCTTGTTCGATACACACAATTCAGAAAAGGCTTCTGGTGGACCAAACAGCAGTTTATGTTTATTACGCCAGCCTTTAAGCTGTGGCCATAACAAGACTATTTTGCGCCATTCATAAAACGTAATAGTGATGGGATTATTCGACTGAAAATCGTCGGTGATACCATAACGACAAGCTTCGTCTTCTGGTACAAAAGTGCCAAAAAGTCTGTCCCAGATAATTAGAACACCGGCATAGTTACGGTCTATATACTGGGGATTGCAGGCATGGTGCACGCGATGCCAGGCAGGCGTATTCAGCACTAAGCCCAGAATGCCCCAGTGTTTACCCGACTGGGTGTGGACAAAAAACTGAAAGGCTAAATTAATGGCCACAACAGCCAACACCAGTTGCACCTCAAAACCCAGTAAAACCAGAGGCAACCAGAATAACCACATACCAGAAATAGGGTAAGTTAAAGACTGGCGAAAAGCCGTGCTGAAATTCATTAAACGCGAACTATGATGCGCCACATGAGAAGCCCATAACCAGCGCACTCTGTGCGAGCAGCGGTGAAACCAGTAATACAAAAAGTCTTGGGCGATAAAAAGTACAAACAAATTCAGCGCCGAAAATTCAATAGAAAACAAGGCGAATTGTGATAACCATAACATCAGCGGCAACAGCACCAGCAACGCAATAAAATCACCGGCCTGATGCAAAGCGGCTAAAGCAAAGTTAGCGGCGGTATCGCGCCATTGGTACAACGCCTTGCCACGTTTTTCGCTATGGAGCCATTCAAAAGCAATAAAGATGAAAAAAATCGGGCTCAGCAGCAACAAAATAAATTCTACCGGGATCACACTGGTACTCCTGTGCCGTCATTTTTAAGCTGTTTTTTTGTAAATTAGATCTACAAAAAACTTATCACCTATCTGATAACCATTATGCTGACGTTCGACCAGGTGAAAACCACATTTTTCCAGTACCCGGCCTGAGCCCACATTGCCTTCGGTGACCAAAGCCTGCCACTGCTTGATACCCAGTGTAGCCCCATACTCCAGGCAGGTTTTTAACGCCAAAGTCGCATAACCTTTGCCAAAAAACTCTGGTAAAAACAGATAACCCACTTCGGCGGTTAAAGGCACATCAACATCTAGATCCAGGCAATGAAAACCACACACTCCTGTTGCAGCACCACTTTGTTTTTCTACAACCACCAAACTCAACCAATGCAGAGCACCGGCTTGCCAGGGTTGTAACCTCTCCTCAAAACGCTGACGAATTTGCTGTTCAGAAAAAGGATCTGCCACATACTGCAGCACTTGCTCATGACGATGCAGCTCAAGGAATAATGGCCAATCAGCTTCAGTCAGCAAACGCAGTTGTAAGGTGCCAGCATCGAGCGGTGTCATGCTTTCGCCTTTGGTTCTGGTTTCGTATTGTGGTTTGGCTGCTCTTGTTGAGTGCCTTGTTGATAGTCCCAGATCCCCTGCTCTTCCACTAAAACTCTGCCTGAACGGCCGATCACCTGTAATAAACCCGACTCATGCACCAGATAACGGATTCGGCCATTCTTGAACTGATAGCCTAAAAAACGACAGGGCGTAACGCCATCAGCACACCAACTATGCCAGGCCGTGCCCTTTAATTCGATGCTGGCACCCGATACTTTAGAAGTACCTTTGTACAGCACCTGTTGGCACTGCACTTCACCTTCAGGACAAAGTTGCTGAATTTCAACGGTGTAATTCGGGGTATCCAGTTGCTGTGCAGAGATAAAAGCAGAGGCCAAAAGCAGCAAAGGCAGGAGAATAAGTTTCATCGGTGAGATCCTGTAACCAGATTTTATAAAGGCAGAGTTTATCACTCTGCCTTTATAAAGTTACATACTAATACCGCCATCCACTTCAACGACACGGCCGGTAAAGAAGTCATTTTCAAAGATGTATTTCGCAGTGTGCGCGATTTCTGCGGCCTCACCTAAACGGCCAACCGGTTTCATCGCGACTAAACGATCACGGGCTTCAGGTTTCATCGCGTCGGTCATCGCTGTGCGGATCACACCTGGTGCTATAGCGCCCACACGAATGCCGTAACGGCCTAATTCACGGGCCCAGGTTACTGTCATCGCCACCACTCCAGCTTTAGAGGCTGCATAGTTGGTTTGGCCCATATTGCCGGAGCGGGCTACGCTCGACATATTGATAATCACCCCTTTACAGCCTGATTTCACCATTAAAGCGGCGGCTTCACGGCCACACAAAAACACGCCTGTTAAATTCACGTCAATCACAGACTGAAACTGTTGATGCGACATTTTGCTGACCAGTTCGCCGTCTTTAAATTTCAGCAATAAACCGTCACGCAAAATACCAGCGTTGTTAATCAGGCCATCTATAGTGCCAAAATCTGCTGCAATAGCGGCAAAAGTCGTTTCGACACTTTCTTCATTGGCGACGTTACAGACATAAGTACGCACTGTCACACCAGTAGCCGACAATTCAGCCTGAGCTGCGTTTAATTGTTCTGCATTCATATCCAGCAAAGCTAAATGAGCACCTTCAGCGGACAACATCCGGGCCATTTCTAAACCCAGGCCCTGAGCACCACCTGTCACTACTATTGTTTTATCTTTTAAATTCATTTTCTTATTACCTGCAAAACCTGCATGCTCTCTATAAACAGTCCGCCTCAGAACTCTTAGTTCTTTTTGGCAAACATCTGAAAAATACCTGAGAAATCTTCTTTACCGTGGCCCTGACGCTGATGCGCCACATAAAGGCTACGGGCTAAAGTGCCCATAGGTGTACTGGACTGGCTGGATAAAGCGGTTTCTGTAGCTAAAGACAAATCTTTTGCCATTAAATCCACCATAAAGCCCCCCTGATAACCATTGCTGGACGGTACATTTGGCATCACATCAGGACATGGGTTATACAGCTCTAAAGTCCAGTTGCGGCCTGAGCTTTTCAGCATAATGTCAGATAACACTTTGGGATCCAAACCATTATCTATCCCCAGTTGCAGCGCTTCACTGGTGCCGACCATTAAGACAGACAACAGCATATTGTTGCAAATTTTCGCAACCTGACCTGCGCCTACATCGCCGGCATGAAACAGGTTTTTGCCCATAGCAGACAACACACTCTGAGCACGGTTAAAGTTTTGCTCTGAACCACCGACGATAAAGGTCAAGGTACCAGCTTTGGCACCACCAACACCGCCTGAGACAGGGGCATCGATAAAAGCTATCCCCTGCGCTGCCAGTTCTGCACCCACTTTACGGGCTGTGGTCGCATCAATAGTAGAGCAATCAATGACTAGTGCGTCTTTGCGAAGAACTGAAGCTATGCCTGTTTCGCCTGTATAGGTCATAGCGACATGTTTACCTGCTGGCAGCATGGAAATCACAAAATCAGCAGCTGTGGCCGCTTCTGCTGCAGAAGTACAGGCTTTAGCACCCTCAGCTGCCAGCTGAGCTAAAGCAGTTTCGGATAAATCAAAAGCCTGAACTTTAAAACCCGCTTTGAGCAGGTTGCTGGCCATAGGGCCGCCCATATTGCCTAAACCAATAAATGCAACTGTACTCATGTTAATGCTCCAATGAACCTAAATGTTGTAATGGGTGTAAGTCAGCGGCCCATGGCGAATGAAACAGCTGATTAATCACATCAGCAGGCACGTCAGACACAGTTTTATAACGCCAGTTTGGCTTTTGATCTTTGTCGATCAGCAGTGCCCGCACCCCTTCGGTAAATTCACCCAGTTTGCCGCACTGCACACTTAAGCCCAGCTCCAGCCGGAACGAGTCCGCCAGTATTTTGCTTTGGCCAAGCTCTAACAACCGGTAGACAATATGGGCTGTGATAGGGCTGCCGTACTGCAACGAAGCCTTGGCTTTGGTCAGCCAGGCATCTTCGTTTGGCATAGCCAGAATCAGCTCCACAGCCTGCTGCAGCGAGGTGGCACGACCTACAGCACTGATCGACGCCTGATGCAAACGGATTTGACTTGGGGGCATTTGACTGCGGCACATGTCTTCCATGCCGAGTAATAAGTCCGTCAGCTTTTGATGATTCAGCGCTATGGTATTGCCCCATTTCACCTGAGTTAATTTATCCAGCACAGTAGCTTTTTTATCATGAGTTAAAAAATGATCGGCTAAATCAATCAATTTGGCATCAGCTGAATTGATGGAGGCACCTGTTAAACCGAGGAATAAACCGCAACCTTCTGGCATACGGTTTAAAAACCAGCTGCCACCGACATCTGGGTATAAACCTATGGCCATCTCTGGCATCGCAATACGGCTGCTGGCTGTGACTATACGATGTGACGCACCCGCCATCAGGCCTAAACCGCCGCCCATCACTATGCCATTACCCCAGACCAGCACAGGCTTGTCGAAGGTATGGATTAAATAATCAAGATTGTATTCTTTAGTAAAAAAGTCTTCGACATAAGGCTGGTAGGTATCAGGGGCTGCTTTCATCGCCTGATACAAATCGCGGATATCTCCGCCGGCACAAAAGGCTTTATCGCCAGCGCCCTGCAGTACAACCAAAGCGATATTGTGGTCGTTTTTCCATTGCTGCATTTGTGGCAGCAAGAGTTCGACCATTGGCAAACTCAACGCATTCAGCGATTTTTCTGAGTTTAAAGTGGCGATACCGATAATTTTACCACCGACACAGGCGATTTCTTCAAACAGCACAACATCCTGCGGGTTCGTAGCTTCAGTCATGTTTTGTACCTTATCCGTTAATCCAGCTGGCTTTACGTTTTTGTAAAAAAGCCTGCACACCTTCCACCTGATCTTTGGTATCAAATAACTTCACAAACAGTTCACGCTCTAAAGGCAAGGCACTTTGTACAGGCGCGCTACGCCCCTTTTGGATCAGTTGCTTACAGGCAGCCACTGCAGGCGGGCTTTGCTCCGCTACTTTATCTGCCAGCAGTAAAGCCGCTTCCAGCGCCATGCCAGTGCCTACCACTTCTTCGACTAAACCTATCTGTAAGGCCTTGTCTGCGGTTAAACGTTCCCCACAGAGGATCATACGTTTAGCCCAGCCTTCGCCAACCAATATCGCCAGATTCTGAGTACCACCTGCGCAAGGTAATAAACCGACTTTGGCTTCAGGTAAAGCCATTTGCGCCTGAGTTTCAGCGATACGGATATCACAGGCTAAGGCGACTTCAAGACCACCGCCCATGGCATAACCATTAATGGCGGCAATAGAGACGCCACGAAAGGCAGTTAAGGTTTCAAAGGCTTCACCAAAAATGGCAGACATATCAGCAGCGACAGCTTTGTCACCAGAGGCAAACAGGTTTAAATCAGCACCAGCAGAGAAGAATTTTTCACCTTCACCTGTGATCACCAGGGCATAAATAGTTTTATCCTGCTCCAAAGATTTCACCGCATCACATTGCGTCAAGGTCTCTTTGGTCCAGGTATTGGCAGGAGGATTTGCCATGGTAATTAAAGCGGTATGGCCGCGTTTTTCGAGTTTGAGTTGTGCCATAAAATCTCCATTTTTACCGGTCTTTTATTAACTAATACCGGTTAGCTTTAATCTTTAAATTAGACAAAGCAGGCCAAAAACCTGCTTTGTTTGGGGGCATAAAGTTACAGGATCTCGTTTGCTGCTTCATCCAGTAACCGTCGACCAATGATCAAGCGCATAATTTCATTAGTGCCTTCCAATATCTGGTGCACCCGAACATCACGGAAATGACGCTCCAGCGGGTATTCTTTGATGTAACCATAACCACCGTGCAGTTGCAGTGCCTGGTCACACACCTGGAATCCCACATCTGTGGCAAAACGTTTGGCCATAGCACAATAGGCGGTTTTTTCCGGATCATCAGCATCCAGTTTAAAAGCCGCTAAACGCACTAACTGACGCGCCGCTACCAATTCTGTTGCCATATCAGCCAGTTTAAACTGCAAGGCTTGAAAGGCGGCCAGTGGTTTACCAAACTGCTGACGCTCCAGCATATAGTTACGGGCTGTGTTTAAAGCTTGTTGCGCTGTACCAATAGAGCAAGTCGCAATATTAATACGGCCGCCGTCTAAGCCTTTCATCGCAAAACTAAAACCCTCACCTTCATTGCCGAGCAGGTAATGCGCTGGGATACGTACATTGTCAAAAGTAATTAAGCGGGTTGGTTGGGCATTCCAGCCCATTTTTTCTTCGGCTTTGCCATAAATCACGCCTTGTGCATCTGCAGGTACGATAAAAGCGGAGATGCCTTTAGGGCCAGCTTCACCGGTGCGCGCCATTACCACTAATACTTCTGTTTCGCCAGCACCAGAGATAAACATCTTGGAGCCGTTCAGCACATAGTGATCACCGTCTTTTTTCGCACTGGTGCGCAAAGACGCTGCATCAGAACCTGACCCTGGTTCAGTTAAACAATAAGACGCCAGCTTTTCGCCTGTGACTAACTCTGGGCACCACTGGGCTTTCGCATCTTCCGTGCCCCAGCTTGCTATCATCCAGGTGGCCATATTATGGATGGTTAACATGGCCGTTGTTGCAGTACAGCCCATCGACAGCTGTTCAAAAATAATGCTCGAATCTAAACGGGATAACCCCATACCACCTTGTTCTTCCGGCGTGTATAAAGAACAAAAACCTAACTCACCGGCTTTTTGGATCACATCTTTTGGAAAATGATGATCCCGGTCCCATGCCGCGGCATGTGGAGCCAGCTCTTGTTCAGCGAATTGTTTGGCGACCTCAACAAAGGCCTTTTGATCGTCTGTTAAATTAAAATTCATCACATCACCCTGAGGTTGGCAGTAGAGCCGTGTCTATCGCACTTTAATAGCTCTGCCGCTTTGGTCTTCATGCATTTATACGCATTTGGTCTGGCTTGGTTGTTTGCCTTAAGGCTTTTTTCTAATACTTTGTTAAACAAGCGTTCTGCTTTAACACAGAACGCTTTTATACCGCTCTACTTAACGTAGGTTAATCGACATATTTGGGCCTGACACCGGAATAGAGTCATCAAACCAACGGGCTGTGATAGTTTTGGTTTCTGTGTAGAAACGCACAGCTTGTTTACCATAAGCATGTTGATCGCCGTAGAATGAGCCTTTCCAGCCCGTGAACGAGAAAAATGGCAGAGGCACAGGAATTGGAATATTAATACCGACCTGACCTACTTCAATTTCATGCTGATATTTACGGGCTGCAGCGCCGCTGGCGGTAAAAATAGAAGTACCGTTGCCGTATGGGCTGTTGTTGACAAGCTCAATGGCTTCATCCAAAGAAGCTGCGTTCACAGTCGCGAGCACTGGGCCAAATATTTCTTCTTTGTAGATAGTCATGTCAGGAGTCACGTCACTGAATACGGTAGGACCGACCCAGTTGCCATGTGGATAACCAGCAACTTTGACATCTGAGCCATCCACTAAACAAGTGGCACCTTCGACTTTGCCTTGTTCGATTAACGACAAAATACGGGCCTTAGCTTGCGGACTAATTTGTGGGCCGTAGGCCGCTTCAGGATCTGTATACACACCAGGGCGAACTTTGGCGATAGCAGCTGCTACTTCAGGGATCCACTGCTGCGAATCACCCACAAAAACAGCCACAGAAATAGCCATACAACGCTGACCTGCAGCTCCGACTGAAGCACCAACTAAGGCATTAATTACTTGTTGTTTATTGGCATCTGGCATGATGACCATATGGTTTTTCGCACCAGCAAAGGCCTGTACGCGTTTTAAATGATCGGTGCCGGTTTTATAGATGTACTGGCCCACATTGACAGAACCCACAAAAGAAATCGCTTTGATGTCCGGGTGACGTAATAACACATCCACCTGCTCTTTATTGCCATGCACCACCTGCAGCACACCAGCTGGTGCGCCAGCTAAAGCAAAAAGCTCAGCGATTTTATTCACTGTCATTGGGTCTTGTTCAGAGGGTTTTAGAATAAAAGTGTTACCGCAGGCGATAGCCATTGGGAACATCCACAGCGGGATCATAGCCGGGAAGTTAAATGGCGTAATGCCAGCACAAACCCCTAAAGGCTGAATATAACTGTAGGTGTCAATGCTGCGCGCTACGTTTTCAACAGTCTCGCCCATCATTAACGAAGGAATATTAGCGGCTTGTTCAACCACTTCAATACCACGCCAGACATCGCCTTTGGCATCTTCCACTGTTTTGCCTAATTCACGGCAAATAATGTCAGCGATTTCAGCCTGATGTTCTTTTAATAAATGCGCAAAACGCATCATTAAACGGGCACGTTCTGACACCGGCACTTCTTTCCAGCTTTTAAAGGCTTCTTTGGCTGAGGCAATAGCAAAAGCCATTTCTTCTGCTGTAGTGCAAGGCACCTGAGCTATCACGTCCTGAGTGGCAGGATCTGTCACCGGAATAAAACGCTCGGACTTGGACGGGACAAATTCACCGTTGATAAATAACTGAACCTGATGGGCCATTAATACGTCTCCCCTATTGCTGGTCATGTCTGTTTTAAACACAACCTTTGATTAAACCTGTTGATTTAAATATATTTTTTATTAAATTCTTCTAAGCAAAAGACGCAGTTTTTACCGCGCCTTTTTTATTTATTACGGCAGCTCTACCGCTAAAGCCACAGCTTCGCCACCACCTATACATAAAGTAGCGATACCACGTTTTAAGCCACGCGCTTTTAACGCATGAATTAAAGTCACCAGAATACGGGCACCTGAAGCACCTATAGGATGACCCAGAGCACAAGCGCCACCGTTTACGTTGACTTTGTTGACATCCAGTTTCAGCTCTTTAATCGCCAGCATAGTCACCATGGCAAAAGCTTCGTTAATTTCCCACAGGTCCACATCGGAAGTTGTCCAGCCTAATTTGGCTAACAGCTTAGTCACAGCCCCCACTGGCGCAACAGTGAAAAGCTCTGGTTCCTGCGAATGCGTGGCATGGCCCACCACATGAGCCAATACAGTTTTGTTTTGCGCTTTGGCATCCTCTGCACACATCAAGACTAAAGCTGCAGCGCCATCAGAAATAGAACTGGAGTTAGCCGCTGTGATAGTGCCATCTTTAGCGAAAGCTGGTTTTAGTGTAGGAATTTTGTCGACTTTGGCATTGCCAGGTTGCTCATCTGTGGCAAAGGTCACTTCGCCTTTACGGGTCTGGAAAGTCACAGGAGTGATTTCTTCAACAAAAGCGCCAGAGCTTATCGCTTGCTGCGCACGTGTTAAAGACAACACAGCGTAGTCGTCCATCTGAGCGCGGCTGAAATCATGCTCGTCAGCCGTTTTCTGGGCAAAACAGCCCATGGCTTTACCATCGTAAGCGTTTTCCAGACCATCCAGCATCATATGATCTTTCACTTCAGCATGGCCCATGCGCATACCGGCACGAGCTTTTGGCAGAATATAAGGAGCGTTTGACATAGACTCCATGCCACCTGCCACTACGACTTCAGCAGAACCGGCACGCAGTAAATCGGTCGCTAACATCACAGATTTTAAACCTGAGCCACAGACTTTATTAATAGTGGTCGCACCGGCAGATAAAGGTAAACCTGCTTTTAACGTCGCCTGACGAGCCGGAGCCTGGCCTAAACCAGCGGGTAAAACACAACCCATAATGACTTCGCTAACCGTGGAGCCATCAATAGCAGCTTGCTCTAATGCCGCTTTAATAGCTTGTGCGCCTAAATCCGTGCTGCTGACGTCAGATAAGCCACCTAAAAATCCACCCATTGCCGTTCTTTTGGCTGCCACTATGGCAATTTTTTCGTGCTGCGCCATGTTCATTTCTCCGTCGTTCAGAAGCATGATGAAAAGTTGGGCCACACACTACACCAAATTTACGTTTACGCCAACGTCAACCGCCTAACACTATGGTCCTATGACCAGTGAAAGGTTCAGAAAAATACACGCTCTGTAGCCGTCTTTTGGCACCTTAACTTTACAAAGCGCTAGTCCAACCTGCCGCCAGCCCTTATTTGACGCCAACACAGCTTTACCTTTACGTAAACTTCACTTATAGTTGTCGCCACTTTACCGGAAGGCCACTATGACCGTTCAAGCGACTGCCCAAATGATAGAAAAAGACGACAAAACCTACAGCATCAGCGAGCTGGCAAAAGAGTTTGATATCACCACCCGTAGTATTCGTTTTTACGAAGACCAGGGCTTATTAACACCGTTACGGCAGGGTCAAACTCGTATTTACAGCCGCAGAGACAGGGTGCGACTAAAACTTATTTTGCGCGGCAAACGACTGGGCTTTAGCTTGTCAGAAACAGGCCAGTTATTTGAACTCTACGATGCAGATAAAAGTAGCGTGACTCAATTGAGCACCATGCTGAAACTGATCGAACATAAAAAAGCTGAGCTGCACCAGCAGATGGATGATATCAAAGTGGTGTTGATGGAATTAGTGACAGTAGAAAAACGCTGCCGCGAAACCCTGGATCAGGCCAAGCAAGTCAAAGAACCGAATTAATTAAAAACAAACTCAAATCAAACAGCTTCCAAAGTAGTTGGCGTTGCAGTCAGGCGACGTGATACGAAGGGCTAACGGGGATCAAGAGTCATGATAAGCACATACAAAACATTAAATTACGATCTGGGCGAAACCGTCGATATGATCCGTGAACAGGTCAACAGCTTTGCTCGTGATGAAATAGCACCACGCGCTGCACAAATCGACCATGACAATGAATTCCCGAATGACTTATGGCGTAAATTTGGCGACCTGGGTTTATTAGGCATCACGGTCGACGAAAAGTACGGTGGTTCAGGCTTAGGTTATCTGGAGCACGTGGTGGCGATGGAAGAAATCAGCCGCGCCTCGGCCTCTGTCGCTTTATCCTACGGTGCGCATTCCAACTTATGTGTGAACCAGATTGCCCGTAACGGCAACGAAGCGCAAAAACAAAAGTATCTGCCCAAGTTATGTTCTGGTGAACATATTGGCGCCCTGGCGATGTCTGAGCCTAACGCAGGTTCAGATGTAGTCTCAATGAAATTACGCGCTGATAAACAAGGTGACCGTTATATTTTAAACGGCAACAAGATGTGGATCACCAACGGCCCTGACGCCCATACCTATGTGATTTACGCCAAAACTGACATTAATGCCGGTTCTAAAGGCATGACAGCTTTTATTGTTGAACGTGGTTTTAAAGGCTTCAGTCAGGCACAAAAACTCGACAAGCTGGGTATGCGCGGCTCAAACACCTGTGAGCTGGTATTTGAAGACTGTGAAGTGCCGGAAGAAAACGTATTAGGCAACATAGGCACAGGCGCTCGCGTGTTGATGTCAGGTCTGGACTATGAGCGTGTGGTGTTATCCGGCGGTCCGCTTGGCATTATGCAAGCCTGTATGGATGTCGTAGTGCCTTATATCCACGACCGCAAACAGTTTGGCCAGTCTATTGGTGAATTTCAACTGGTGCAGGGCAAGTTAGCCGACATGTACACCAAAATGAATGCGGCCCGCGCTTATGTCTACACTGTAGCCAAAGCCTGTGACCGCGGTGAAACCACCCGTAAAGATGCTGCTGGCGCGATTTTATACAGCGCTGAGCTGGCCACTCAAATGGCATTGGACGCCATCCAGTTGTTAGGCGGTAATGGTTATATCAACGAATACCCTACAGGGCGTTTATTACGCGATGCCAAGCTGTACGAAATCGGTGCTGGCACCTCAGAAATTCGCCGCATGTTAATTGGCCGCGAGTTATTTAACGAATCGAACTAAGCGCGACCTTTAAAGAGTCATAACCAATAAAGTAAGCCGGACTCCTGTCCGGCTTTTCCTAGACCCTGTAGCCAAAGGTGGTGAACGTGGCCAGACTGAATAGCAAAATTAATCCACGCAGTGACGAATTTATCCAGAATGCAGAGGCGATGCAGCTCTTGGTGGATGATTTAGAGCAAAAAGTACAACAGATCAAATTAGGCGGCGGCGAAGCTTTAATTGCCCGTCATACGTCACGCGGTAAGCTGTTTGTGCGTGATCGCATTCAAAAACTGTTAGACCCGGGCTCTCCCTTTTTAGAAGTCGGTCAATTTGCTGGCTGGCAATGCTATGACGACTATGTGCCCGCTGCTGGTGTAGTTGCAGGTATAGGCCGTGTCAATGGTGTCGAGTGCATGATTGTGGCCAACGATGCTACGGTCAAAGGTGGTACTTATTATCCGCTTACCGTGAAAAAACACTTACGGGCTCAGGAAATTGCCGAAACCTGCAATCTGCCTTGTATTTATCTGGTCGACTCAGGTGGCGCTAACCTGCCCCGTCAGGACGACGTTTTCCCTGACAAACTGCACTTTGGGCGGATTTTCTTTAACCAGGCGCGTATGTCAGCCAAAGGTATTCCACAAATTGCGGTGGTGATGGGCCTCTGTACTGCAGGTGGTGCTTATGTGCCAGCTATGGCCGATGAAAGTATTATTGTTAAAGATCAGGGCACTATCTTTTTAGCAGGCCCGCCATTGGTCAAAGCAGCCACAGGCGAAGAAGTCACGGCCGAAGAGCTAGGTGGTGCTGATGTGCACTGCAAAATCTCTGGTGTGGCCGATCACTATGCACTGAACGATGAACATGCGCTGCAACTAGCGCGTAATGCTGTCAGCCGCTTAAATCATCAAAAACCAGTGCAAGGTGACGTGCGCCCTGTCGAAGCCCCACTTTATGATGCCAGCGAGCTGTACGGCATAGTCGGCACCGATCTGAAAAAACCTTTTGATGTACGTGAAGTGATAGCCCGACTTGTTGATGCCTCTGATTTTGATGAATTCAAACAGTTTTATGGCGCTACCTTAGTCTGTGGTTTTGCCCGAATTTTCGGCCAGCCTATTGGCATAGTAGCCAATAACGGCATTCTGTTTTCTGAGTCGGCGCAAAAAGGCGCGCACTTTATTGAGCTCTGTGCCCAGCGCAAAATTCCACTTTTATTTCTGCAAAACATCACCGGCTTTATGGTCGGTAAAAAATACGAAGCCGAAGGTATCGCTAAACACGGCGCCAAAATGGTGATGGCGGTGTCTTGTGCCAATGTGCCGAAATTTACCGTATTAATTGGTGGCTCTTATGGTGCCGGTAACTACGGCATGTGTGGCCGTGCTTACGACCCAACAATGATGTGGATGTGGCCCAATGCCCGTATTTCTGTGATGGGTGGTGAACAAGCTGCGGGTGTAATGGCCACTGTGACTAAAGACGCCTTAGCCCGTAAAGGCGAAAGCTTAACAGCCGAAGCTGAACAAGCCATACGTCAGCCTATTGTCGCCCAGTACGAACAACAAGGTCACCCCTACTACGCCAGTGCGCGTTTATGGGATGACGGCATTATTGACCCGGCACAAACCCGAATGGTGGTGGGTCTGGCGCTTACTGCCGCGCTGAATGCGCCTGTCGCCGAATCGAAATTTGGCGTGTTCCGGATGTAATGGCAAGGAGTAAACATAATGCAAAACTATAAAACTATTACTACCTCGTTAAACGCATCCGGTGTTGCGGAACTCGTGCTGAACCGCGCTGAAGTGCATAACGCCTTTGACGACAGCATGATTGGCGAATTAATTGACGCCTTAAAAAGCCTGGCCGCTAATCCAGCTGTACGGGTACTGTTGCTGAAATCTTTGGGTAAAAACTTCAGTGCAGGTGCCGATCTGAACTGGATGCGCTCTATGGCAGAGAAAAACTACCAGCAGAACTTAGAAGATGCAGGTCAGTTAGCAGAGCTGATGCGCCAACTGGATTGCTTCCCTGCCCCTACCATAGCTTTAGTGCAAGGTGCCGCTTTTGGTGGTGCTTTGGGTTTAGTCTCTTGCTGCGATATAGCTGTTGCCGAACAAGGTGCCAGCTTTTGTTTAAGCGAAGTAAAAATCGGTTTAATACCAGCGGTGATCAGCCCCTATGTGATGCGCGCTATTGGCGAACGTGCCAGTCGCCGTTATTTCTTAACGGCAGAACGTTTTGATGCACCTACTGCGCTGAATTTAGGTTTAGTGCATCAATTAGTAGACGCTGGTGGTCTTAGTAGCGCAGCAGAGCATTTTGTTGGCATTTTACTGAATAACAGCCCTGCAGCTTTGCGCTGTGCGAAAGAACTGATGGCCGCTGTGAATCATCAGCCTATTAATCAGCAACTGATAGACAGCACTTCAGCTCGTATTGCCGCCATTCGTGTCTCGGCTGAAGGTCAGGAAGCTTAACCGCCTTTTTACAAAAACGTACTCCGGCCTGGATCCGGTCAGAATAAGGAAAAACAGACTGATGTTTCGCAAAATTTTGATCGCCAACCGGGGCGAAATCGCCTGCCGAGTGATAGAAACTGCCCATAAACTAGGTATTCGTTGTGTCGCTGTCTATTCAGAAGCTGACGCCAATGCCCGTCATGTGCATATGGCCGACGAAGCTTTTTTATTGGGCCCTGCACCCAGTAAAGAATCTTATTTACGGGCAGACAAGATTTTAGAAATCGCCAAATTAAGTGGCGCCGAAGCTGTGCACCCAGGTTATGGTTTTTTATCTGAAAACGAAGGATTTGCCGAAGCTTGCGCCAAAGCTGGTGTGGTTTTTATTGGCCCACCAGTACCTGCCATTGCGGCTATGGGCAGTAAAAGCGCCGCCAAAGAGATTATGACTCAAGCAGGAGTACCTTTAGTACCGGGTTACCATGGTGACAATCAAGACCCTGTCTTTTTACAGCAACAAGCTGATCTGGTGGGCTACCCACTGTTACTAAAAGCCGCTTATGGCGGTGGTGGTAAAGGCATGCGTGTGGTCTGGAACAGTGGCGAATTTGCTGAAGCTTTGGCTGGCGCCAAACGTGAAGCCTTAAACGGCTTTGGCAATGACAAAGTGCTGATGGAACGCTACCTGACCAAACCTCGCCATGTTGAAATTCAGGTCTTTGCCGACAGTTTTGGTAATGCGGTGTATTTAGCTGAGCGCGACTGCTCTATTCAGCGCCGTCACCAGAAAGTGATTGAAGAAGCACCAGCACCAAATTTCAGCGCAGAGCAACGCAAAGCCATGGGTGAAGCGGCAGTCAAAGCAGCCAAAGCTATTGCGTATCAGGGCGCTGGTACTGTTGAATTCTTATTTGATGAAGACGGCTCTTTCTACTTTATGGAAATGAATACCCGTCTGCAGGTCGAACATCCAGTCACTGAAATGATCACAGGTCAGGACTTAGTCAAATGGCAGCTGTTGGTCGCCAGCGGTCAGCCTCTGCCTTTAACTCAGGATCAAATCACCATAGATGGTCATGCTATTGAAGTGCGGGTGTATGCTGAAGATCCGGATCATGATTTCCTGCCAGCCACAGGTAAACTGACTTATCTACGCCAGCCTGAAGCCAGTCGTTATGTGCGAGTGGATACAGGTGTGGTCGAAAACGACGAAGTCTCACCATTTTACGATCCTATGATTGCCAAACTCATTGTCTGGGATGAAAACCGTGATCGCGCCATAGCCCGTATGTTGCGAGCTTTAGATGATTACCGTATTGCTGGTGTAAAAAACAACCTGAATTTCTTAACCCGTTTAGTAGAGCAACCTGCTTTTGCCAAAGCGGAGCTGGATACGCATTTTATTGAACGACACAAAGAATCCTTGTTTGCACCAGGTCAGTCTGAAACCGAACAAGCCAGCTTATTGGCTGCCTTGTATCTGTTACTGAAAGAGCGTTCAGACAATGTGGATGATCAAAGCCCATGGGCTTTGTGTTCAGGCTGGCGTTTAAATGAAGTTCCAACTGTATCTTTCCCGCTGATTTATCAGAATGAACCCCGTCTGGTTAGCATCAGCTCTGAAGGTAAACAGCTTAGCTTAACGCAACAAGGCGTAACAACCTCAGCTACAGCCAGCTTACAAGGCGATGAACTGCAGGCCAATTTAAATGGCCATCAGGTGAAAGTGCGGGTCAGCCAGTATCAGGACATCGTATCGGTGTTTATCAAACATCAACGGTATGACTTTATTTACCAGACCCAAGTGCAAACGCAAGTCGATGACAGCGCAGCTGCAGGCAGCCTGACAGCCCCTATGAACGGCACTATTGTCGCTGTGATGGTGGAAAAAGGTGCGCAAGTCAATGCGGGCCAGACGCTCTTGGTGATGGAAGCGATGAAAATGGAATACAGCATCAAAGCGCCCAAAGATGGTGTGGTCAATCAGCTGTTTTATGCCGCTGGAGATCTGGTGAAAGACGGCGCTCAGCTGCTGGATTTTACAGCCGCTGACTAACAGGCCCATTTGGAGATTTTTATGTCACTGACATTAAACCCACAACACGCAGCTGGTTTGCCCAAAGCCGTGCGACTTGTTGAAGTAGGCCCACGCGATGGTCTGCAAAATGAAAAAGCCGTGTCGCTGGAGGCCAAAGTCGAGTTGGTCAACCGTTTAGCAGAAACTGGCTTGCGCACCATTGAAACCGGCGCTTTTGTCTCGCCAAAGTGGGTGCCACAAATGGCCGACTCAGCAGCTGTATTTGCACAAATCAGCCGTACAGCAGGTATTCAGTACACAGCTTTGACCCCTAATCTGCAAGGTTATGAAGCAGCCAAAGCTGCGGGAGCTACTGAAGTTGCGGTATTTGGCGCTGCTTCAGAGGCTTTTACCCAAAAAAATATCAACTGCAGCATAGCGGAAAGCCTTCAGCGTTTTGCCCCTGTGATGGCGCAAGCCAAACTGGATGGAATTCAAGTACGGGGTTATGTCTCTTGTGTGGTCGGCTGCCCTTATCAGGGGGAAGTTGCGCCAGCGGAAGTAGCACGGGTTGCTAAAGCTCTGCTGGATATGGGCTGCTACGAAATTTCGTTAGGCGACACCATAGGCGTTGGCACACCAGCTAAAGTCAATGCCATGCTGGACGCGGTGCTTGAAGTTGTACCAGTGGCCCAACTGGCTGTGCATTTTCACGATACCTATGGCCAAGCGTTAAGTAATATTTACGCGGCGCTACAACGTGGTATAGCTGTGGTGGACAGCTCAGTCGCAGGTTTAGGCGGCTGTCCATACGCTGCCGGTGCGTCAGGCAATGTTGCCACTGAAGAAGTAGTGTATTTGCTAAACGCCTTGGCATAACGACTGGTGTTGATTTACAACGGCTGGCCCCTATTGGCTGGTTTATCAGCGAACAGCTGGGGAAAGCTCCTAGTTCTAAAGTAGGATTGGCGCTTAAGGCCAAATGCCAGCAGAATTAATGATTGATAGCATCTTTTAAGGATACAAAATGGCAGGGTTTAATAAAGTTGTGACCAGCTACGAAGAAGCGCTGGCAGGCCTGACCGATGGCATGACAGTGATAGCCGGTGGTTTTGGTTTATGTGGTATTCCTGAAGGTCTGATAGCTCAGATCAAAAAGATGGGCACCCGGGATTTAACAGTGGTTTCAAACAACTGTGGTGTCGATGGTTTTGGTTTAGGTGTTTTATTAGAAGATCGCCAAATCAAAAAAATGGTCGCTTCTTATGTTGGCGAAAACGCCTTGTTTGAAAAGCAGCTGTTATCAGGTGAACTTGAAGTAGTACTGACCCCCCAAGGCACGCTGGCTGAAAAAATCCGCGCTGGTGGTGCTGGCATTCCGGCCTTTTTTACTGCGACTGGTTACGGTACTCCTGTGGCTGATGGCAAAGAAACCCGTGAAATTAATGGCCGCCATTATGTGCTGGAAGAAGCCATTACCGGTGACTTTGCCATAGTGCGCGCCTGGAAAGCAGACCGTTACGGCAATCTGGTGTTCCGTCATACCTCCATGAACTTCAACCCTATGGCGGCCACTGCTGGTAAAATTACTGTGGCTGAAGTGGAAGAGATAGTTGAGCCTGGTGAACTGGAACCAAGCCAAATTCACACCCCAGGTATTTATGTGCAACGTGTGATCAAAGCCAGCTTTGAAAAACGCATTGAACGTCGTACGGTCCGTCAGGCTTAAGGAGCACAGCAAATGGCATTATCACGTGAACAAGTCGCTATGCGGGTGGCTCAGGAATTACAGGACGGCTATTACGTCAATTTAGGTATAGGTATCCCCACCTTAGTGGCCAACTATGTGCCTGCAGGTATTGAAGTGATGCTGCAATCGGAAAACGGTTTATTAGGTATGGGCCCCTACCCAACCGAAGCAGAACTGGATGCCGATATGATCAACGCAGGTAAAGAAACAGTCACCGCCATTAAAGGCGCGGCGATATTCAGCTCAGCTGAAAGTTTTGCCATGATCCGTGGCGGCCATGTCGATTTAACCGTCCTCGGCGCTTTTGAAGTGGATCAAAACGGCAATATCGCCAGTTGGATGATCCCGGGCAAACTGGTCAAAGGCATGGGCGGCGCTATGGATTTAGTAGCTGGTGCACAAAATATCATTGTCACTATGACGCATGCTGACAAATACGGCAGCTCCAAGTTACTGGAGAGCTGTACTTTGCCTTTGACAGGCGTGAACTGTGTGAAAAAGATAGTGACAGATTTAGCAGTGCTGGAAGTTCGGGACGGCGCTTTCCATTTACTGGAACGTGCGCCTGGCATCAGCGTAGAAGAAATTCAGCAAAAGACTGCGGGTAAGTTAGTGATCTCTGGTGATATTCCGGAAATGCAGTTCTGATGTAAAACATGAAAGGGTCAGAGCCAAAGCTTCTGACCCTACCGAAACGCCTTAGCCTGCATACCAGCCCCAGCATTATCTCTGTTAATATCACCGCTAATTAAGGCTATCGCATTTTTAGTGCTGACTACTGTCACTTTGTCTATATCGCCAATGAGCATTACAAAAGCAGTTTGCTGGTTGGCCAGCCTGTACCAGCCTACTTTGTAGTTAGGCAGATTGATTGCGTTGACAGCAACTACAGGTTTGAATTCTCCCAATTCATCACAAAATACCACTGACACTTTACTTTGCGCTGAGTGAATATCATCAATTTTCGTCTGGTATAAACCCGCTTTTAGTTCCAGCGAGTTCTCAGTCATTAACAAAGTGTTATCACTAAACTTCAGACTGAGCAGTAAGAAACACAAACTGCAAAAGCTGAATAGCCACAAGGATTGTCTTAACCAAAGAGGTTTAAAATACACTAGCGCCCATAAAATAAGCGCCGGAAGCACTAGGCAGACAATAAAAAGCAGTGCATAAAGATGCCAGCCGATCTCAGATAAATACATTTATTTTACTTTCATCAATGAATTGGCCACATGATAATAGCACAAAACAAACTTTTCCTGATTCATTTGTTAAATTTTGTTAACTAAGAGTGCCGTCATTGATTATGCTGCGGACTCCCGCTCCCGGCCACTGACTGGGCAGCAGTTAATTTGTGGCTCAAACATAAACTTTTGCCGATAGGCTTTGGGCGTCAGACTGGTGTAATGCACAAACAACTTACGAAAAGACGAAATGTCCTCATAGCCTACCTGCTGCATAATATCTTCCGCTGTCCACAAGGTATTCTCCAGCAACGACTTCGCTCTCTCAATACGCAAACGTTGCAAATAGGCCATAGGCGTTTCATCCAGATGTTGCTTAAAACGCCGGATCAAAGTGCGGGGGGTCATTGCAAAGGTTTCTGCTAATTGCTCCAGGCTAACAGGCTCCGCTAAATGAGCCTGCAAGTACTGCTGAATCTCGGCGAGCTTGGCATCTTTGTGTTGCGGCGCCAGCTGCAAAGACAGATAAGGCAGCTGTGAGGTTCGGTTTGGGTCAGTCAGCATAATTTTTGCCATTTGCTGAGCAAAAGCCGTATCCATACACATCTCAACAAACCGCAGGCACAAATTCAGGTAAGAAGTGGTAGCACCGCCCGTTAAAATGGTTTGCTGCTGCACTACCAGCTGCTGTAAATCCAGTTTGACCAGCGGAAACATCTGGCGGAAATAATCTTTAAAAAACCAGACCGAAGTCGCCTGCAGGCCATTTAACAAGCCCGTTCCGGCCAGAGCAAAAGTGCCATTACAAAAAGCGCCCAGCCACTTGCCCTGTTGCAGCATCTGCTGTAACTCTGTCTTGTAAGGCAGCAATTCCTGACTGACTCGCTGCAGGTCTTTTGAATTATAGGCGTAAAAGCCGGGGATCAACAGAATATCAATCTGATTAAAATCAACAGCTTCAACCTGCAGTGTAAAAGGCCCTTGCTGTAGCTGAGGATGAGGCCCCATCAATACAGTTTCAAATAACAGCTGATCACTTTGCTGGATCAGTTGCCAGTATTTATTGCAGTAGGTAAAAAAATCCATCACCCCTGTCACACTGCTCATCACTACGTCGTGATCGACCCAAATACCGATGCGTTTCATATTGTCACTTTCAGCCACAATTGCGTCATTAGTGACACTTTAGACCGCTTTCATACCGGAGTAAAGTACCAGCATCAAAAACAGGAGGTGGTTATGTTTCAACTGTCAAAACGCACTACAGTATGGGCTTTATTGGCTCTGGTCTGGGCTATGGTGGTGGGACTGGCGCTGCAGATAAGCCCGGATCCTATGCTGCATCTGGTGCACATTCCGCTGTTACTGGTACTGACTTTAGGTTTAGCCAGTACCAGTCTGGATGACTAGAAACGTGGAAGAAAGCTAAACTTTACGCTGCAATACAGTCAGCAAACTGGACGTATCCCAACGCCCACCACCCATGGCCTGCACTTGGGCATAAAACTGGTCGACTAAAGCAGTCAGTGGCAAAGTGGCACCGTTGTGGCGGGCTTCGTTTAGCGTAATAGCTAAGTCTTTGCGCATCCAGTCGACCGCAAAGCCAAAATCGTATTTGCCTTGCAGCATAGTGGAACCTCGGTTTTCCATTTGCCAGGATTGAGCTGCACCTTTGCTGATGGTATCCAATACGGCCTGACCATCCAGTCCGGCCTGTTGGGCAAAATGCATAGCTTCAGCCAAGCCTTGTACTACGCCGGCAATACAAATTTGATTGACCATTTTCGCCAGTTGTCCTGAACCTGCAGGCCCCAATAAACGAGCGCTGCGGGCGTATTTCATCAATGTGGCTTCCGCTTTGGCAAAATCAGCAGCCTCTCCACCCAGCATAATGGTTAATAAGCCATTCTGAGCGCCCGCTTGTCCGCCTGAGACTGGTGCATCTAAGAAGCCTATACCTTTCTCTTTACAAGCTAATGCCAGTTCACGGGCTAAATCAGCGGAGGCTGTGGTGTGGTCTATCAGTAAAGAGCCTGGGCGCATCGCAGCTAAAACGCCCTGCTCACCATAGACCACAGAACGTACATCGTCGTCATTGCCTACACATAACATCACCAGATCAACTCCAGCAGCTGCCTCTGCTGGAGTTGATGCACAGGTCCCGCCATACTGCTGCACCCAATCCTGCGCTTTCTGCTGAGTTCTGTTGTAGACACAGACCTGCTCTCCTTTGTGCTGTAAATGGCCAGCCATAGGAAAACCCATAACACCTAAGCCAACAAAGGCAACTTTTTGTTGTGATAATTTTGACATAATTTTGACTTATTTCTGTGACAGACTTGAATACCAAGAAGCTTACTAGAATCAGGGCCTCTGACGCAAAAGCATCAGACGAGTTGCACAAAAGGACAGTTATGCCAAAGGTTCATCATTTTAAAGTGAAGGATAGTCAGGATCAGGTTGTGGATTTAGCCCAATACAGGGATAAAGTGGTGCTGATCGTGAATACCGCCAGCCAATGTGGTTTTACCTCACAGTATCAAGAGTTGGAAGCTTTGTACCAGCAATACAAAGATCAGGGATTTGTAGTACTAGCCTTTCCATGCAATCAGTTTGGGGCACAGGAACCAGGTTCCAATGCTGAGATACAACAATTCTGCCAACTCAATTACGGAGTCAGCTTTCCGGTTTTTGGCAAGGTGCAGGTCAATGGCCTGGACTCGGAACCTTTGTTTGAATATTTAAAAGATCAGGCTCGTGGCTTGATGAAAACCCGCGCTATTAAATGGAACTTCACTAAGTTTTTAGTCAATCGCCAAGGGGATGTGGTGAAACGTTATGCACCACGAACCAAACCATCCAGCCTGCATCAGTCTATTGAGGAAGTGCTTGCCAGCTAGACGAGCAACTGGAACTTGATTAAAAACAACAAAGCTGACGGCTTTTTGCGTTACTCTGAGTGTCAGAGCCACAGCAAGGAGCCCCACAATGAAAATTGCAGTTTTTAGCGCGCAAAAATACGATCAGGAAAGTTTTAGACAATGGGCTGATCCCAGCCTTGAGTTTAGTTTTTTTGATGTGCCTCTGAATCAACACAACGCAGGATTAACCAAGGGGTATCAGGCGGTCTGTGTATTTGTGAATGATGATTTATCAAAATCTGTGTTAGAAGAGCTTAAAGCTATGGGTGTGGGCATGATTGCCTTGCGCTGCGCAGGCTTTAATAATGTTGATTTAGCCGCAGCCGAGGAGTTAGGGCTACGAGTAGCCCGAGTACCGGCCTACTCACCTGAAGCTGTCGCTGAACATACAGTCGCGATGATCCTCTGCTTAAACCGCAAATTACACAAAGCCTACAACAGAGTGCGGGACGATAATTTTGCGCTGGATGGCTTGCTGGGATTTAACCTGCATGGCAAAACTGCAGGTCTGATTGGTACTGGTCGTATAGGGGTAGCGACAGCCAAAATTTTACTTGGTTTTGGTATGCAGCTGCTCTGTTACGACATCAAAATAGATGATGAGCTGGTAAAAGCCGGTGTGCGGTATTTGCCTTTGGACGATCTCTGGGCCCAGTCCGATATAATCAGCCTGCACTGCCCTCTGACTCCTCAAACCCAACACCTGATTAACGACCACAGCCTTGCACAAATGAAAGATGGTGTGATGTTAATCAACACCAGCAGAGGTGGCCTGATTGACACCAAAGCGGTAATCAAAGCACTGAAGAGTCGTAAGATTGGTTATTTAGGCCTGGATGTGTACGAGCAGGAAGCCGATCTGTTTTTTCAGGATTTATCAGGGCAGCTGATAGACGATGAAGTCTTTAAACGTCTGCTGACTTTCCCTAATGTATTAATCACCGGACATCAGGCATTTTTCACCCAGGAAGCGTTACAACAAATTTGTCAGGTCACCAGCGAGAATCTACTGGCGTTTAAAACCAACAAATTAAGCGGCAATGAGCTTTGATGATAAGGGCGGGTTTATGCCCGCCCCTTCCACATTATTGTTTTAATTGGCGTTCAAAAAACGCCGTAATGGTTTTATGTAAATGGGTTTGCACTGGCTGACCAAACATCGAGTGTTTACTGCCAGGATAATCCATGCTGTCGAATAATTTCCCTTGTTTTTGCAGCTCAGAATATAGCTTGGTGCTATGAGTAAAGAGCACGTTGTCATCTGCCATGCCATGATAAATCAGCAGGTTGCCCTGATAATCTTTCACGTAAGGGAAAACCGAGCTCTGCTCATAACCCGCTTTATTGCTTGCAGGGTGGCCTAAATAACGTTCTGTGTAATGGGTGTCATACAAAGCCCAATCGGTCACCGGAGCGCCTGCGACACCGGCTTTAAAATAATCACCAGCCTTAAACATCGCCATAATGCTCATATAGCCACCGTAACTATGCCCATAAATACCGATACGCCCCGCATCGACATAAGGCAGGCTGCGCAGATACTCCACGCCGGTAATTTGGTCTTCTAGTTCAACCACAGCCAGCTTTTTGTAGATTGGATCTTCAAAGGCTTTACCACGGTTTTCCGAACCTCTGTTATCCAGTTGGAATACGATATAGCCGTTTTGTGCCAGGTATTGAAAATACAGGTCTTTCGCGCTCCAGCTATTAGTAACACGCTGTGCACCTGGTCCACCGTATACACCGACGATAACAGGATATTTTTTGCCCTTTTCAAGCTCTGCGGGTTCAAAGGCACGATAATGCAAGGTTTGGCCATCTTTGGCTTTTAACGTGCCAAAACGTGGTTTTACCAGTTTATCTTTGTACTGCGCTAATGGATGCGAGCCAGACACCTCATTCGACTCCAGTACCGTCAGCACTTTGCCATCGACTGCCTTCAGTTCTACTTTAGTTGGCTGTAACACACTGGAATAGCTATCGATAAAGCTCTGGCCGGTTTCAGCCATGACCACAGCATGAGAAAACTCAGCCTGAGTCAGTCTCTTACTTTCACCACCTTTTACGTCTACCGAATACAGATGACTTTCCAGCGGCGTATCTTTGCGGCCAGAGAAATAAATGATGCCCTGCTCTTCGTTAATGGCTTCTATCTTATTTACTATCCAATCGCCTTTGGTCAGTTGACGAACCAAAGTGCCATCAAGTTTGTAAAGATACAGATGTTTGTAACCGTCCCGCTCAGATGCCCAGACAAAATGCTGCTTATCTTTTAAGAAGTGCAAATCGTCATTTAAATTTAACCAGGTAGGACTTTGCTCTTTCAACAGCACTTTGGTTGTGCCTGATGGTAATTCGACAGCACGTAATTCCAGATGCTGCTGATCACGACTTTGCCACTGATAAGTCAGTAAAGACGCGGATTTACTCCAGTTAACCCGTGCCAGGTAAATATCCTGTTCTTTACCTAAGTCCAGCCATTGCACCGCAGGTTGTTGTACTGCAACCACACCCAGCTTCACTTTTACGTTGGCGGTGCCGGTAAATGGGTAACGCTGATTAAAGAGTTTAATTTCATCCGCATAAATTTCATTACGCACAGCTTCGGCCACAGGCGATTCATCAATCTGGCTAAAAGCAATTTTGCTATCGTCAGGCGCCCACCAGTATCCAGTCATTCTGCCCATTTCTTCCTGGGCAACAAATTCAGCCATACCATTTTTAATCAGACCCTGACCATCTTGGGTCAACTGAGTTTCTTTGCCAGATTTTAGATCCAACACAAAAATATTTTGTTCCCGAATAAAAGATACGTACTGACCTTTGGGCGATATTTGTGCATCGGTTTCGAACGCTTCGGTGTTGGTTAACTTGCGTGCTTTCTGGCTGGATAAGTCGTAATAATACAAATCACCGTTCAGTGGAAACAGTAAAGCTTTACCATCTTTTGACCAGTTATAGCTGACAATTCCACTGGCAAATAAGCGTAACCGCTCTCGTCTGGCTTTTTCTTCATCAGAGAGCAACTCAGGGCCGCTAAATAATTGATTTGAATCAACTAAAATGCTGTGTTTGTCTGTTTTGATCTGGTACTGCCACAGATCTAATCTATTGGCATCTGTGTCTTTGCCTTTGAGGTAAGTCACACGGCTGCCGTCGGGAGAAAAGCTTAAAGAACGTGGCGCTGTGCCGCTTAATGCAGGTTCTGCAAACAGACGTTCCAGAGGTAAATTAACGTTTGCCTGAGCTGTTGCAGAGAGTAATACAGTTGTCAGGCTTACCGGAGTCAGAATTTTTTTCACAACTAGAAATCCTTGAGTAAATGAACCCAGCTATCTGAATCGACTTTGATTAAAACAGCAAGTCGGATCAGACATTTTTCAGTTATTTAGGCCCAATTTTTTAGTCACACTTCTGTAAAAAATCAGTCCAAGGCTACGTAAAGCACCAGGATGGTGCGATGATTCACCAAAAAGGAGCGATCAGTTCACAGAAAATCACGATAGACAAAGCTGAACTTTTCAAATATGGTCATATTAGAGCTCGTAGATAAAAATGAGCCAAAACAAAAATCCAGATGAGAAGGCAACATCCATGAAGAAAGAATCAATCCACTACCATCCCGTTGCTGCCGCTATAAAAGTCGCTTTATGCGGCAGTTTATTGATCAGCACCTCTTTGTTAGCACAAGAAA
Organism: Rheinheimera sp. KL1; assembly: GCF_001275035.1. Classification (NCBI taxonomy): domain Bacteria; kingdom Pseudomonadati; phylum Pseudomonadota; class Gammaproteobacteria; order Chromatiales; family Chromatiaceae; genus Rheinheimera; species Rheinheimera sp. KL1. The sequence continues at coordinate 5,394 of NZ_LAMX01000003.1, read as the reverse complement.
CCACTGATGCAGTAGCAGAAAAGAAAGCTGAAGATGCAGCTGTCGAGAAAATTGTTGTGATAGGTGCCCGTGGAGCGCCGCGCTCTGTAGGCGACTCTGCAGTGCCTGTGGACGTTATAGGTGGCGAAGAGTTCTCAAAAACCGGCACCAGCGATATGGTCAGCTTAATGACAGCTGCAGTACCTTCATTTAACGTAAGTGCTCAGCCCATTAACGATGCTTCAACCTTAATCCGCCCGGCAAACTTACGCGGATTGCCACCAGACAGCACCCTGGTATTAGTCAATGGAAAAAGACGTCACCGTGCTGCTGTCATCACCTTTTTAGGTAGCGGTATTTCGGATGGTTCTCAGGGCCCGGATATTTCAGTGATTCCATCCATTGCACTAAAACAAGTTGAAATATTACGGGATGGCGCGGCAGCACAATACGGTTCTGATGCTATAGCTGGTGTGATTAACTTTCGCTTAAAAGATGCTGCAGAAGGTGGATCTTTTGAAGTAAAAAGCGGCCAATTTTATGAAGGCGACGGCGATTTGCGCCAGGTGTCAGGCAACATAGGTTTGCCATTTACCGACAACGGTTTTGCCAATATCAGTGGTGAGTTTAAACAGGCCGATCCAACCAGTCGCTCTGTGCAGCGTGATGATGCAGCAGCTTCAGCGGCTGCAGGTAATCCATTTATCGAAAATCCTGCTCAAGTCTGGGGTTCACCTGAATTTAAACGTGATGCGAAATTATTTGCCAATCTAGGCTTGGAAGTAGCGAAAGACCGAGAGTTTTATTTATTCACTAACTGGGCAGAACGTGACGTAGAAGGTGGCTTTTATTATCGTCACCCAACCACTCGCAGTGGTGTCTACTCCAATGACGAGGGTAAAAATCTACTGATTGGTAACCTGGATGAAAGCTTAGGTGCTTGTCCAAGTGTTGCAGCTCAAAACCCTGATGGCTCAATTCGTAACCATGGAGCTATACAAGGGGACGTCGATGCGCTTCCTGCTCACTGCTTCACCTATTACGGTATGTTACCTGGCGGTTTTACACCTAAGTTTGGTGGTGTTATTACTGATACGGCCATAGCTTCAGGTGTGAAGGGTGAACTAGACTCCGGCTGGGCTTTTGATGCCAGTATGTCTGTAGGCCGCAGTGAAGTGGAGTTTTATATTAAAAACACACTGAACGCGTCCTTAGGCCCTGATACCCCAAGAGCTTTTAGTCCGGGTAAATATGTACAGCTGGAAAAAGCGGCTAACTTAGATTTTAACAAGCCATTTGAACTTGATTCGCTGCCATACCCATTAAATGTCGCAGGTGGTGTGGAATATCGTGATGAAACCTTTGAAATTTATGCCGGTGATGCAGCCTCTTTTGAAGTGGGTCCTTTGGCTTCACAAGGTTTTGGTATAGGTTCAAACGGTTTCCCAGGTTTTAAACCAGAAGATGCGGGTTCATTCAATCGATACAGTTACGCTGCTTATACAGAGTTAGGTGCAGAATTCAGTGACAGTTTCCGTATGGATTTTGCGCTGCGTTTTGAGGACTTTGAAGACTTTGGTGATACCACCAACGGCAAAGTGACCGCACGTTACCAGGCTACAGATGAAATTGCTTTCCGTTCTGCAGTCAGTACGGGGTTCCGGGCACCTACAGTAGGTCAAAGTAACGTACGTAATGTGACTACATCATTCAGCCCTGCAGGTCTGGTTGATACAGCCACTTTACCGCCAACTCACCCTATTTCAATCCAAAAAGGTGGTAAACCGTTAACTCCGGAAGAGTCGAAAAACTTCTCCATCGGTACAGTACTTGAAGTGAACGATTGGTATGTGACTTTGGATTATTTCCATATCAAAGTAGAAGATCGTATCAGTCAGACTTCTTCTCTGGATTTAACTGCCGAAGACATTGAAGCGCTATTAGCTTTGGGTGTCAAAGATGCCAGCAGCTTACTGGCGTGAAGTACTTCACTAACGATTTTGATACCACAACTCAAGGTTTGGACTTAGTTGCTAACTATAGTTTTGATCTGTGGAATGGCCGCACTGGTTTAGCTTTTGCGTATAACTGGACAGATACAGCAGTAGACAGCTACTCAAGCAATATCAGCGAAGCTAAAGTAGAGCAATTAGAACGTGGTTTACCTAAAGTTCGTGGCAGCTTCACCGTCAATCAAAATTATGGTGATTGGAAAGGTTATGTCCGTATCAATCACTTCGGCTCTTTCTATGAAGACCATTTAGACAGTGGTGTATTGACAGCTGCGGACGGTGGTTTACCTATTGAAGTGGGTTCAGCAATCACCACTGACGTAGAGATCAGCTACAGTATTAACGACAGTTATGAAATCAGCGTAGGCGCTCAAAATCTGTTTGACGAATACCCTGACGAACACGAATGGCAAGGCGTTGCTGGCTCAAAATACCCGACTACGGCTGTTATGGGAATCAACGGCGGTTTCTACTACGTGCGTTTAAACTATAACTTCTGATAGACGTAAATAAACTCAAAAGCCCGGACTAAAGCCGGGCTTTTGTATTTGCAGATCTGGTATGACCATGGCAAAGTACGTTCAGGTTTGCCCAATAAAGATAAATGATGGATTTAATCCCCTGGAGTTACTCGACTCGGCACGGTTTTACCTTACGTGGATTTTATACCCCGCCAAGCGGCAAAGCAGTACTGCATATTTTGCACGGCAATGGCTATTGCAGCCGAATGTACCAACCTTTTTTAGCTCAATTACTTCCCCACTTTGATTTGTTTTTATCGGATGCTCAAGGACATGGGGACAGCGACCATGGTGGCGTTTTTGTCGGCTGGAATCAAAGTGCAGATTTGGCTTTAGAGGCTTGGCTTGCTCACAGACACTTATTTGCTGATGTCGCTTGTTATGGGCTAGGCCATAGTTTTGGTGGTGTATTGACAGCCCTTATCAATAGCAAACCAAACAGTCCATTCGATGCGGTAGTTCTACTTGACCCAGTGTTGTTTACACCCGGCATGCTGGCGCTGATGCGCACCCTCGATTGGTTTGGTTTATACCAAAAGAATCCACTGGCTAAAAAAGCATTAAATCGCCGTCAACATTGGCCAGACAGAAATTCGGCTTACAGTTATCTGCATCAAAGGGGAATGTTCAAAAACTGGCAGGATGAGGCCTTAGCAAGCTACATCGACCACGCGTTACATCACACTCAACAAGGTTTGACGTTGAAATGCAAAGCGGAGCGCGAAGCCGAAATATTTGCATCTTACCCAGCGCAGTTGTGGAGACAACTCCGGCAGTCCTGCGGCCCAACGCTTCTTATCCATGGCCACGATACCTACCCTTTTGTCAGCAAATCAGCTAACAAATGGCACAAGATAAATCATGCTATCCAATTGCATCAGGTGAAAGGTGGGCATTGTTTTATGCAGGAAAATCCAAAGGATAGCGCATCTATCGTTTTCAACTTTCTACGACAGCAAGCTAAAGAATAAAATATGACAATTTTTAATCAGTAATACCATTCGACTGTCTGCTTAGTTGCTTTATAATGGCGCCAATTTTCTTGGGATCCAGATGAATATGAAGCAAAGTTTTATTTTAAGCGCTTTAGTCCTGGCTTTGGCTGGTTGTAGCCAGTTACCAGAGCAAGCGCCAGCCCCAATCAGTGAAGTCAGTGAGCCTGTTGTAGCTGCTGAGCCTGAACTCGTTGAAAATGAAGTATTAAATGATCATATAGCACAAGCTCAGGCTACTGATTTTGGTCATATTTTTATTGATCGTGATATGAGTTTTATAGGCACCTTGCCCTGTGAAGGTTGTCCTGGCGTAAAGTACCATGTGAATTTATTTCAGGATGGTAAGTTTGAAGCTCGTCAGGAGTTTATTGATCGCCATGAAGTGAACCTGGTTAAAGGTACCTGGTTGTTGGAAGGTCGGGTTATTCACTTGATGTCTCAGCAAACTAAAATTCCTTCATTTCAATTTGTCAGTAATAACAAAGTAGTGCTGTTGGATGAAGCTGGTAAACCTGTCATTTCCAGAGATAACTATGAATTAGTACGCTCCAACAACTTTGTGAAATTGGATACCAGCATGCAAATGTTAGGTATGTATCAGGTTATTGATAATAATGCAGTTTTTACCTCTTGTACTAGCGGCGAGAAATCAACCATAGCCATGACTCAGCATCATATTCCTATGCTGCGTAGTTATCAGACAGACAAAAACCTAAATGGCAAACCAGTGATTGCCACTATGATTGCGCGTCAAAGTCAAAAAGAAGACAAGATGCTGTTTGTTGAAAAATTTGAACAGTTTTGGCCTGGCGCTACCTGTCCGAACACACTGAATATAGCCAAAGTACAAGGTATTGTCTGGCGGGTAGAACGTGTGAAGTTTATTCAGGTACCACAACAATATAACTTACGTATGCTGTTTAACGATAATGCAAAGTTGTATGGATTTTCTGGTTGCAACGTATTTAACGCCAGTTACAGCCAAAGTTCTAACTTGTTGAAAGTGAATCCTTTAGTGAGCACTAAAAAGTACTGTGCTCAGAGTAACTACTACGAATCAAACTTTACTCAGCACTTACAAATGGCTGATCGCATTGAATTAAATGGCGATAAGCTGCAGTTATTCCATAACAATGAAGTGGTTGTGGAGATGAAACCTGCGTTAAATTAATCCCTCCGAGTACCTTTGTGGTGTCATGTGATATCACAAAGGTTCTATTTTTATCGCCTTGTCTTCTGTTACAGCCTTTATCGCCAGCTGGTTTTTGTCCGTATCCCATCGTATTGCCAACTCACAATGATCCTGTTGTAGCCAGAATAGGCTGTTAATCAACCATCTCCGTTGTCTCCATTACCCTCTCCTGTAGTGCAGGCCTGCTCTTGCGCTTAAGGTTAAACTTGGATTACCTCCGAGTATGGCGTTTAGTAACCTACTTAAAGCGATAAATACGTTATTGCTGTAGTTGCGTAACTTGCCTGACATCTGTTGGCCTTGAAATTGTATATCTGTTTGAATTGGAATACTTTTGCATGAAAGTGCGTAAGGTGCAATTGTCAAAGGTATTGCGGTGATGGGTAATAGTTGGTTAGTTTAAAAGCATTTCTGCTCTGAATTCGGGCGGTGAGGTGGCAGCGGGGCCACTTGTCCGCCTGGCGGTGAACTTGCAGTGCTCACCCCATCCTTGGGTTCGTCCCTGCGGGACCCGCCGTTGGCGGTCCAAAAACGTTCCAGACGTTTTTGTCGCATGGGGGATGCCCTGCTCGAATGGCTCACCACCGATTTCGAAGTAAATAAAAAAGCCCCTCGCTTGCGCGAAGGGCTTTTCCATTTAATTGGGAGCCTGGCGGTGAACTACTCTCGCATGGCATCTGCCACACTACCATCGT
>NZ_LAMX01000023.1:0-101259 GCF_001275035.1 Rheinheimera sp. KL1 | reverse complement strand
AGCCAGTGTCTCAAGTTACAAATCATGTTCTTGCAACATTTATCCGCCAAAAACTGGCCTTAGCCATTGTAGTTCCAGAGGCAGAAAATCGCCTTAAACGTGGTTACGTAGATGATACAGAGCTATACGATGAAGAGCTGGAAGTAGCAATAAATGAACTATCAAAAACCTAACAAGGCGGTTAATTTCGTTCGCTCCGCTCACTGGGACAGCTTACACGCCGCTTCGCTCTGTTCCAGCTGCCCATTACCGCGGTGTTAAGTGTCAATATGAATTCGTACTCTGAATTACTCGACTACATAGTTTCTCTAGATTCTAAATATCAAGAGGTATGGGATAGTGAAGATAATTACCATCGAAATGACGACGGTGATTCAACAATGTGTGGGGTGTTAGCAGCGTTCGGGCAATATCTACAAAATCACCAAAACTTAATGTCACTTCCTTACTTGGAATCATTATTTCAATTTATTGAAATTGAAGCAGACTCTCAAACTGACCTTGGTGGCTCGATCCGAGTTTGCATTCTAGAAAATTTAAGTCAGACCGAGGCAGGTAAAAAGCTAGAAAAGTATATGGGTAGCCGTACTTTTCATTACTACAACGGAGGCTCGTTCCCATGGAACACTTAACAAGCAAAGGCAGCATCGCCCTTCGGGCTGGACGCGCTATCGCGCGCCGCTGCTTTGGGCGTTATGTGTAATTGGTGAATTATCTCTTAATTATGAGTATTGGAAATAACAAAGATATACCTATGAAAGACTGCCTTTCTTGCAATGGTAAAGGGGAAGTCAAATGTCCTGCATGCCAAGGTAAAGGCAGGCCTTTTGATTGTAGTCACTGTGGAGACATCGAAAAACCCGAATCGTGGGGATTCGTGCCCTGTAACCGTTGTAATGGTACTGGTAAAGTTAATAGAGGTTAGTCCGTGCTTAAAACACATAACAAGGCAATGAAAAATCGCCCACAAAAAACGTGGGCTGGACTCGCTAACGCTCGCCTTTTATTGCGGCGTTATATTTGCGTTCAGCATCGAGGTTAAATTTTGAATCAAAAGGAATTGGATGATGCATTAATTCAGGCGGCTGATTGTGACGTCGAATCAGCTCGAGAGTTGCTTGCGGCTGAAGCAAATCCAAATGGCATGCCTTTGATTATGGCTATTCAGTGCGGTGCCGAGGATATTGTTTCTCTTTTCATAAAAGCAGATGTTGACTTGAATTCTAGTTATTCTGATACAACACCTCTAATCAGAGCCGTCACTGCAGGCTACCCTAATATAGTAAAATTGCTTATTGTTAACGGAGCTCAACCTGACTTAAAAGATACCACTGGAAAAACAGCGGAACAAAGACTATCTGAATGCTCTATGCCCCGTTTAAATGAACACAATAAAAAGTTAATTACTGAGTACCTGAGTGGTGCAAAGCAAATATAACAAGCGCCATCAAAAATGCGCCCTTTGGGCGCTCGACTCGAAACAAGTTGCTCGCGCTTGTGGCGGGCGTTATAAGCTTGGGTGAGCGATGAAGTACTTTATTGCAGTAGTAGTAAACATTTTGATTCTGGCTCTTTCGGTTGTGGGGCTTTTGTCTACTTGTATGTGGGGTTGTCCCAATACAGGTATACAGCTTGTTTTTAAAATTTCTTCGGTATGTTTACTAATAAGCCTCGGGATGATTATTTGTCTTTGGATAATAAGTAAAAATGGCAAAAAATATACTCACGGAAATTGATGTGACACCAAATGCTTATAACAAGCGCCATCAAAACGCCGCTTCGCTGCTCGACTCGCAACAAGTTGCTCGCGTTTGTGGCGGGCGTTAGGGCTAAGATGTGAATCGAGCATTTGGTAAAGTATTCAAAAGCGAAACTGGCGTTGAATACGGCGTAATCCGAAAAGCCAAGGAGCCATTTCCTGAAGTCTTATCCACTTTGAATGTCCTTGCCGAAGACGATTGCGGTAACTATTTCGTTTTGCGTCACGAGGCTGTGTGCTTCTGGGATCACGAAACAGGAGAGAACGCGTTTCTTTCTGAGTCAGTAGATGATTTTGTTTCTAGGTGTTCCGCTCCAGAAGAAGTTGAACTAGAGGCTAGCCAAATAGAGTCGGCTTGGATAGATCCCGAGTTTGCGAAGCAATTCGGCATCAAGAGCAAGCCCTAACAAGCGCATGTTTCGGACAAATTTCCGCTGCGCTCCAATTTGCCGCAAATGCGAGCGTTACGTGTCAGGTTAGCCATGAAGAATGAAATCTCGGAATACGATGTTGTTGAGGTGATAGCATTTAATCCTGACGTTCCAGAAGCTGAAATCGGTGATCAAGCGGCTGTACTAATGATCTTTTTCGACGATGATGTTGCCGTTGCTTATGAGGTTGAGTGTGTGTTGCCGGATGGCTCAAATAAGTGGGAAGGCACATTTTCAACTAAGCAAATTAAGTTGGTACAAAAAGTATGAAAGTAAAACACATAACAAGCAAAGGCAGCATCGCCCTGCGGGCTGGACGCGCTAACGCGCGCCGCTGCTTTGGTAGTTATAAACCACAAGGAGAGTTCATTTGAATATCAATGCAACGCTAGTTGGCCAAATTATGTTTGTATTTGTGCTGGTTGTAGGCGCATTAAGCTATTACCTCGGTCGCCGTAAAACGCAAACGCCGGTTTTGGCGGGTTTACTTGGCGTGGTGCTATGTATTATTCCACCATTTGCGCTGGTTTATCTGGTTGTATTAGTACTTAAAAAAGACGTAGGTTCAACATCGGCGGAAGTAAGTGGGTAAAGTGGTTTATAACAAGGCCAGTCACGGCGACGCCTTTTCCGCTGCGGCTTCGCCTCCACTACAAAGCCGCGCATGCTGGCGGCGTTAGGTGTGAAGGTATGCGTTGGTTAAGCCGAAACAGATATTTGCTTCTCAATGGCTTTGTTTTAGTTCCATTGGGCTTGTATATGATGATGATGTGGCTGGCGTTTGCATCTGGATTTGCCCGAGAAAAAAATCCATTGGCAATTATTATTCCACCACTACTTGCGTTGCACATTATTGTTTTTCTTGTTTGCTGGCTGTTCGCGATAAGGCGTTTTAGAAAGCTTGGTAATTATGGCAAGTGGGACTTGATACCGATTTGGTATTTTTGTCTAGCAACGTTGATCATGTTTCTTGTTTAACTATGCAGGTGTAGATGCACCTAACAAGTTGCTGTTGGTCGCCCCTGCGGGGCTGGGACGTCCAACGCGTTGCGTTGTCCGCCCCAAAGCAAATAGTTATAGGGCTTATTGAGGAATATGAGCGAACTATCTGGAATGACTATTAATGAGCGCCTATTTCGGGTTGGAATCATGGATAAGTTTGATGCGGCAATCTTGGCTGGGAATCAGGAAGAGGCAATTTCCCTGTTGCTGCGAGTGGAGCTATCCAGAGAGGCAGCTATCGAAACTGTTGCTGCGATTGTTGAGAATCCAGGTAAGTATGGCTACGCCAATCGTTAGCGGGTCTGCCGCACAGCCCTATAACAAGCGCATGTTGTCGCCCTTGGGGCTGGGACGGCTTACGCTGCGCTTCAGCCGCCCCAAATGCGGGCGTATGTTTAAGGAGCTCTGTTGTTCAACAAGCAATTTTTTCAGGTTCTGATTTGGATCGAAATGATTCCTTTGGTTGCGTCCTTATTAATGGGCGTATTTCAATTATTTCAGTATGATTCGTGGGTTGCTTTTAAAGTGTGGTTGTTTACTTTCATTTTTTTACAGCCATTCTACCTTGTACCAAAATGGCGGCTATTAAAATCATTGGCGAAGGGCAATCGTTTATGAGCAGCGTCTTTAAACATAACAATACGCAGCACTCGCTCTCTGCGGTCGCTGGGACGCCAACCCGCTGCGCGGCTCGTCGCCCGTGTGCTTTGCGTTAGTTTTCGGAGCAGTCAATAATGAACGAAAAAAACATGAGGAGTTGCCGGATCAAGAGGACAAACCTTGGTCTGCAGAGCGATGCCTCTATACTTCTATGATATTTGCAGCATTAAAAGTTTACATACTGTTAACAGAGCAAACCTTTGGCAGAAGTGGCGGCTTTACTCCTCAGGATGATCCTTATTGGTATTGGGGTTGTATCGCTATTTTTGGAGGCATATCTGTTTATCTATTTGCCGCTTACATTGATCGGAGCAGTCGTGAATAAAACTAACAATCTGCATCATTATGCCGCCGCAAGCGTCGGCGGGACGCTCGTAAACTCGCGCCCATGTGCAAGTCGTTAGAGCACTCGCATGAAAGCACGCAGATACTTAACAATTTTGATTAGCTTGTTTTTACTAGGCTGTTCAAATAAGCAAATAAATTTTGATACCGGAACTGGCTTTGCGTGCTTTGATGAACCCCAATGGCCAAACGATAAAAAGCAGCACTATCTATGCGTTTTCGAGTTAAATACAGTTAGCCCGCATTCTTCAAATAGTGACCGCATGGTTTTAGTAAACAAGTTTGTAAAAAAGATAGGTAAAGAATGTACTGTGTCAGAAGCTCAAGAAATGGTAGATCCAAAAGCTGAGGCTGACCACGGTATGTATTTAATGGTGCATCATGTTCGTTGCAATTAAACCGTGCTCTAACAATCGCCATCAAAACGCCGCTTTGCGGCTCGACTCGCAATACGTTGCTTGCGTTTGTGGCGGGCGTTGCAATCTTGGCTAGTCGTAAACTATCGCCCAATTTAATTTTATGGCTTCCTTTTTTGCCAATAATTATTGCGTTTGTGTTTTTCGTATTTATTCTTGATGTGGTGCCAAATGCGTTGTGTGAAGTCGTTGAGCGGGAAATGGGCTGTTCATGGCGGCCATGGGCCGTATATCTCCGTAATATATTTTTTGTTTTTCCTTGGCTTATGGTCGCATCATGCTTTTTCATTAGTTCTGTTAAAAATATAAATTGGAACGGTTGGGTAGCGCTGGCTCTTCTTGCTTTATTGTATATAGGCGGGTATTTCGGCATTGTGCTGCTGAACCGCAGCCACTAGATTTCTGGAAGTAAAATGAATTTATGCTTTCACAATTCTACACCTAACAAGCAAATCTTAATCGCCCATGCTGAGCCTGGGCTGCGACGGCAAAACGCATGCGCGTTTTCCCGCGCTAAATTTGGTAGTTATATTGCCTGAGGTAAATTTGAGAAATCTGACAGTTTTAATTTTATTGCTATTAACATCGTGCGCTTCAACAAATGACGAGAAAGATGTTAAATATCGCATAGACAGTAATACATACGTTAACTCTGAAGGCGTGATTATCCGTGAAGTATCAAAGCAAGAAGGTAAAAAGATATTGCGGGCTTTGGACAAGCAAATGGACGAGTATAATATCCCGAGGCAGTCTGAATACGAGACGTGCGAAGAGCTTTTAGCCTTGTTAAAGGAAAGAAATCTGGAAGTGACCTCTGTCAAAGAGAGGGAAGTTGAAATCAAGTTGAAATGGAATCTTTGGCGCAATATACATCTTAAATCAGGTAATTGTTTAGATTAGTTTGCAATATTACCAGCAACTATTGCAGCTCACTGTGAGCAGTATTTTGCGATATAACAATCGCCATCAAAAACGCGCCCGCTGGGCGCTCGACTAGCAACACGTTGCTCGCGTTTGTGGCGGGCGTTATGTTTGCTCAAAAGTATGGAAACGAAATGACCATTTTGACCACTCCACAGCTTGCTGAAAAATTGGCAGGTGGAGACTCTTATATTCGAACCAAGGACAATATTGTGAAAGGTCTAGCTATTACCATTGAGCTAAACCCCGAAGCACCTGAAATTATTGTTGTTGGAAATGGTACTCGCATCAGAGCAAATGCCAGGTTGCTTTTAGAGCAACAAGAATACGTACCTGTTTATCTGAAGCAGACTGTGAATGCTTGGAAGTTCTTGGGCAAATATAAGGCAGATAGATATTCTCAAGATCCAAAAGTCCGCTTATCTGAAAATGGCAATCTGCGTTATTGCTCTACCAGCTTTGAGAGAGCTAAACATCAATATACATAAGATGTTCCGCAAATCCGTGTCGCTGGACAAGGGCAATTCTCGCAGCCTGTGGTCGATGATGTTAACTACAGAAGGAGTGTGTCAGGTTTATAGTGATGACCCTGAGGGACGTGATTGGATGATTTAACCAGCGGAAGCGCAGATACAACACCTGCTAGTTCTGTCAGTTGTGATATTTCTTACAAATCATTATGTTCCGGGCTGGCAGCGTCTATTTGTCATTTCGCCTGATGCGACCGGAGTACCTCAATGAATACAGATAAACGGCAAAAATCCGTATTGATCGAAAACGAAGTGCAGCATCAGGCCGGTGCAGTGCAGCTCTTGTCATCCGAGCACGCGAGAGTCGCCTCGTCTCAGTCTCTGAACTCTGTGGTTGAGTGCTCATGGCCACTGACTCGTTTGTGTTGGGCTGCTTGCCTGGCATTTACTCTGATGTTGGTATTGATCGCATTTTCCTACAGCTGGCAGCACACATGGCTATATGACTTGTTTGTCCAGGTCTTTTTTTCCGGTGCAATGATTAGTTGTTATCTGCTGATGTCTCCAGGCGGTCAGTCGATTGAAGCGTTGCTGGCGTTGAAACGCTGGCGTGCGTTGTCGCTGATAAGGTTTATTTTGGGGCCTGGCTTGATAGCGTTGCTGCTGGCTATTCTTTATTGCTACTGGCGATTTGAGCCTCTGGCGGCACAATCCAGCGAAACTATTTCGCTGGCATCGACATTCGGTCTCTTGCTGTTGTTGGTAGCTTTTGGGCCGTTGTTTGAAGAAATTCTATTTCGACAGTTGTTGTTAAAGACGCTGATACAAAAGTTAAAGTCAGTCTGGTCAGCAGCGCTGTGCAGTGCTTTGGCGTTTGCCATTATGCATTCAATATCGACGGAACAACATCTCTGGCTTGGCATACAGTTACATCAGTTGCTGTTATTTGTGGCTGCTTTGTTACTGAGTTGGATTCGTTTGCGTTACGACAGCCTTTGGCCTGCTATTATTTTGCACGTCGCATATAACCTTGGCGTTGTACTTATGTCGTTTTATCTGGCAGCCTAAACTGGAACTGAAGTCAAATAGCAAGCGGATACCTGGTACTTAAAAATCTGTTGTCGGCTGGATAATAGTGCTGCAGATGTGCGGATTGGGAAAAGTAGAGCATGGTTTTCTGCTTAATCACTGCTTCAAAGTAAAAATAACAGGGCAATTCTCGCAGCCTGTGATCGAAGGAACGCAAATGTTGACCTGTGTAGCAAAGTAAGGTGTTATATAAATTGTTGAAATAGAAAAGGAGTTCTTATGAAAAAGTTATTGATCTGTCTAGCTGCTGTGACGCTCTTTAGTGCAAGTACTTTGGCTGATGATTTTGACTACGATGCCTTTGTCAAAGCCTATTACCATGCTCAGGTTATGACTCAGCAGCCAAATGCAACACAGGAAGATCTTGAGCATTATTTATCATTTCTGACCGATGATGTTGGCAATCAGCACTTCCCTAATGCGCCAGATGACTCCAGAGAGCCTGATGGTAAAGCAATGATGCGTAAGGGGATGAGCCGTTATCTCGGTGTTCATACCGAGTATAAAGCCGAGATCATTGACTATCAGTATGGTTATAACGCTGTTTCAATAAAGCACAAATTCTCAGCCAAAGGGAAGCGCTCAGATGGTTCAGACTTTAGCTACAGCAAAGTAGCCCTGGATGTACTTGAACTTGAAGATGGTAAGGTGGCTGTGATGCGCAGGTACAGTAAATAATTCACATAACACGCTACTTTTATTGGTGGCAAAAAGTGCTGGCTAACAGGCTGTATTATTTGTTGTTTCAGGCCTCGGCCAGCTTCACACTTTTGTGTGCTTGCCTGCGGACTTCTAAAAGACAAGGAGAGTTTTTTTGAATATAAATGCGACGCTTTATGGTGAATTCATAATCCTATTTGCGCTAACTATGGGGGCTTTGTGTTATTACCTTGGTCGTCGCAAAACACAAAGTCCTGTTTGGGTTGGCGGGTTTGGTGCGCTCCTGTCTCTCATTCCACCTCTGGGCCTGGTTTATTTGCTGGCATTGGTGCTCAAAAAAGATGTAGCTTCAGCAGCAGACTAACCTGTTTTATAACCAGCTCAGTTACAAAGGTGCAGCGTGGACAGGCTCTTAAAGGCTGCACGAGTTTCTCAGGTTAGCTGTGGAGGAAAAAACAATGGATGTTATTGATATAAAAGCTTTTGTTCCAAGTGAAGATTATGAGGTTTCCAAGTCGTTCTATTCAGAGATCGGATTTAAAGCTGACTATGTTTCTGAAGATTTAACGCTTTTTCAAAACGGAGATTGTCTTTTTTTCCTGCAACGATTTTTTAATGCAGATTTAGCTGCAAATTTTATGCTGCAGCTGTGTGTATCAGACATCGAATCAGCATACCGTCTTTGTTCACAATCAAAACACAAAACCAAGATTACTCCAATTCAGCAAGAATCCTGGGGGAAGGTGTTTTATTTGTGGGGGCCTGCGGGTGAACTGTTGCATGTTACAGAGTTGCGCGGCTTACAAAACTCATCACTAGCTTGAGATACCAGCAAACCTGATACTCCAGCTCATCACTCTGAATAGTATTGATTCAGTTTGGCCCAGACTTTTGGCGTGGTACCAAAGCAGCTTTTAAAATGTCGGGTCAGATGACTTTGATCAGCAAAACCACTGCTGATAGCTACTTGTACTAAGGGCAAGCCTCGCTCAATCAAGGCTTTGGCTTTTTGTAGCCGTTTCAGTGTGACGTAACGGTAAGGTGTGGTGCCATAAAGGGATCTGAAATCCCGGGTGACTTGCCACTTGCTGTAGTGTGAAATAACGGCCAGTTCATCCAACGTGATATCGATGGGCATACAGGAATCGATAGCCATAAGATCGTCAATGTATTCACGGACTCGTTTTATTGCCTGGTAGTTTGCTTTGGTATGTTGAATACTGTTGCCCGTTACCTGTTGTAAACTGCTGGCAAAAGCAAAAATAAGATCCTGCTGCTCCAGTGTCTCCAGTGGACGATCAAATTCAGCCAACAACCTGGTGGCGATTTGGATAAAGCGCGGATCTCTTGTGACCCCACCTTGCAAGAAGGGCAGGCTGACACCTTGCAGAATGTTTTGTACATCAACAGGATTGATACTGATCGCGCGATAGGCAAAGGGGCTATCGGTTCCAGCCTGGCCGTCGTGGGTTTCGTCTGGGTGCAAAATGACCACTTCACCAGGCAGTGAATGGCGTAGTTCACCACGATAATTAAAGCTTTGCACGCCCGCTGTAGTTAACGCCAAAGTGTAGGTGTCATGGCTATGTGGCGCATAAGCAAGACCGCTAAAACAAGCTTCGATGCGCTCTGTTTCGCCTGCAGCTCTTTTTACCCAGCTTGTTACCAAATTCTGGTTTTTAGCCATCCTTGTGATACTCCTGAATTTATCCATTTCCAGCCAGACCAAAGCGGATCTTAGTCTCTGCATCAAAGCGCAATATCGTTCAATAACAGACTAGCTGACCAGACTACTATATCCCAGAACTTTCATTGGGTTATAGTTTCTGACTAAAAAACAGATCATGGCCAAACATCGGGGAAACAAAATTATATGAATGGAATCAAGAGGTTTTTACTTTGGATGCTGGCGATCATCAGTCTGGTCGCTATATCGGCTATTGTGGCTGGTTTTTCATTTCGGGCCGGCCTTGGTTCACCTAGTGAGCCTTTTGAGGCAAAAGCTGTGTATGCGCCCAATGGCGTGGTTTCAACCAGCCAGCCTTTAGCCAGTCAGGCAGGTCTTACTGTACTGAAAAATGGCGGCAATGCAGTGGATGCCGCAGTCACCGCAGCTGCGGTTTTAAGTGTGGTTGAACCTTATATGACAGGCATTGGTGGCGACATGTTTGCCATGCTGTGGCTGGAAAAGCAGCAACGCTTGGTTGGCATCAACGGCAGTGGCCATGCCGGTGCCTTAATGACCTTTGAAAAAATGGCAGATCGTCGTCGTGTGCCAGACGAAGGCCCGGAGTCTATTACATTGCCTGGCGCATTATCGGGTTGGGCAAAACTGTTAGAAGCGCATGGCACTATCAGTTTGGCTGAAGCATTGGCACCTGCTATTGAATTGGCAGAAAAGGGCTTTCTTATCTCTGAAACTACAGCAACGGAATGGGGATTGTTCGAAAGCAAGATCAATTGGGATCAAGGTTCAAGAGCCACTTTTTTAATGGAGGGTGGCAGAACCCCTAAAGCCGGTGAATGGTTTACGAACCCTGATTATGCCACCACTTTGAAACTCATTGCGAAGCAAGGCCCGCAAGTGCTGTACGGTGGCGAGCTGGGTCAAAAAATTGCGACAAGAGTACAGGAGTTAGGTGGCTTTTTAACGCAAGATGACTTTGCCAACTACAGCGCCGAATGGGTCGAACCTTTATCGGTTTCGTTTAAAGAGTACCAGCTATGGGAATTGCCGCCCAATGGTCAGGGCATTGCCGCTTTAGAAATGCTGAAGATATTAGAACCTTTTGATTTAGCGGCTATGAAACACAATTCCGCAGACTATTTACATCATTTGATTGAAGCAAAAAAACTGGCTTATGCCGATCTGGAACACTTTGTCGGTGACCCCAAATTTATGCAAATCACGCCAGAACAGTTGCTGTCAGAACAGGTGATTGCCAGGCGTCGCGCGCAAATTAACGCAGACAAAGCCATGGAAAGGGCCGATCCGGAACCCTCTTTAACCACCAGCGAAACCACGTATTTAAGCGTTGCAGATAGCCAAGGCAATATGGTGTCTTTTATCAATAGCTTAGCAGGGTCTTTTGGTTCAGGAATCGTGGTACCGGGCACAGGTTTTGCGTTACAAAACCGAGGAGTAGGGCTATCAGTGCAGCCTGACAGAGCCAATACAGTAGCGCCAGGCAGACGCCCATTTCATACCATCATTCCAGGTTTTGTTACCAAGACAGATGCACAAGGCAGGCAACAGCCCTGGTTAAGTTTTGGTATTGTCGGTGGACCACAGCAGCCACAAGCTCATGTGCAAGTGTTGCTCAACATGGTGCTATTCGATATGGATGTGCAACAGGCCATGGACGCGCCACGGTTCCGGCATTGGGAAGACAATAATGTGAGTTTTGAGCAAGGCATAGCTCAAGACACAGTAGATGAATTATTATCGATGGGGCATGCGCCACAAAATCCAATTATGGCCACAGCGCAAAGCGTTTTTCTTGGCAATAGCAGAGGCCTGATCTTTGGTGGTGGCCAGGCTGTAATGAAATTAGACAAAGGTTATGTGGCAGGCTCTGATTCCAGGCGGGACGGCGTTGCAGCGGCACACTAAAACAAAAAGAGAACGGTGCGGCAGTTACTGCGTACCGCATCTTTTAACGCTACATTGCCCATGGGAGCATCATGAAACTTCTGTATAAAACCGTATTTTCACTACTCACTTTATTGATCGTTATTTATTACTCAAGTTTCTATGTGTTACCTGGTATCAGCATTGTGAACAGTTCCACAGTTGGAATAGCTCAGGCTGAAATTGATTTACCCGCTAGTCATTTAGATTTTGGTTCTATTGCCATCGGGTCAAGCAATGCACTGCATTATTCGTTGACGCAACCAAAGGATGGCGTGTACAGCTATATAATCAAATTTACCGATTCTGTTGAAATAACCGGCAGTTGCGGGTACGTTACTGACAACGAATTCAATAAGCGTGTTGTTATTACTGTAGAAACTGATTATCAGATTCGCTGTGAACAGCAATAGAGCAGGTTCAGTCAGTAAGGCAATTTGTCATTGGGTTTTGGATTTCAGCCAGGATCATAAGTGGCTTGAGATAATAGATGTTAAGGACAACAAATGGATTTTCTTAATCGTCACCTTTGGCTGAAAAGAACCTTGATGTTTCTCGCTATTTTAGTGGCTGCACCTTTTGCAGGTTATTTATTGCTATTTATTGAAGTCGTTGGTTTGGAAGTAGCTTTTACTTGTCTGCTGATACTGATAAACCCATTTTTAACCTGGCTTAAAATGCATGTCGATGACATCAGGGCTACCTTTCGCGCCATTTCAAACAACCTGCACAAACATATCATGGCAAGTCCTGCGGTGTATTTTTCACATGCGGCGAGCAGTACAGCGTTATTTGCCATAACGGGAGTGATCTTTGTATCTGTAGCCGTTTGGCTGCCATTATTTATAGTGGGCGCGCGCTATGCCTGCTAAATCGGGTTATGTAGTGAGTGTAGAGCATGTAGAAAAAGCTGATCATCCAAAGCTATTGGACATTTGGGAAGCCTCGGTCAGAGCCACTCATGATTTTTTGCAAGAAGAAGATCTACAAGAGTTAAAACCTCTGATCCTTGAGCAGTATTTTGATGCGGTTGACCTAAGATGCGCGAAGAACTGTGAAGGTGACATACTGGGATTTTGTGGTGTGCATGACGGTGCTATTGAAATGCTGTTTATAGCTCCTGATAAGCGCCGCCAAGGGGTTGGGTCACTATTGACTATCCATGCCATCAAAGAGCAAGGCGCAACCAGGGTCGACGTGAATGAACAAAATGAGCAAGCCAAAGGTTTTTACCTGCATAGTGGTTTTGCTGTCATAGGCCGCTCTGCGCTGGACGGGCAGGGAAAACCCTATCCGCTGCTGCATATGGCATTGCGTTGATCTGCTGCTAGATACAAGTCCACTGATAATCCTTGCCAGCTTTTGTTGGCACATCAATCAAATAGCTATTGGCCAAAGAGAGCTGTGGCAGGTTTTTGCTGCTGTGTTTTAGTGGTGTTTTAATCTGTGCCTGTTGGTAAAAGGGGTTGGGGTTTTCAGAGCTTCCACTTAGCTTGTGAATCTTAAACGCTGCTACTTCCGGCAAGGGAGAGTGGCTGCGCAGGCGTAAATTACCACCTAAGCGCGAATGGATTTTTACTGTGCAAACCTGGCCGTTTTGCCAGCTTATATCCAGCACAAAACCGCCACGCATCATCAGGCCTGTAACTTTGCCATTGGGCCATTCTTGCGGTAAAGCCGGCAGCAGATGCACAGCGCCATCATGGCTTTGCGCCAGCATTTCTGCCATGCCTGAGGTAAAACCAAAATTGCCGTCAATCTGAAAGGGCGGGTGCGCATCAAACATATTGGGGTAAGTGCCACCGTTTTCGGAGATTTTGCCATCAGCTGTCAGGGCAGGTTTGATTTGGTCTCGTATCAGTTTAAAAGCCCTGTCACCATCCAAAAGACGGGCCCACATATTGATTTTCCAGTTCATCGACCAACCTGTGGACGGGTCGCCGCGCTGCTCCATAGTGACACGGGCCGCATTAAATAACTCAGGTGAGCGCAAAGGTGAGATTTGATTGCTGGGATAGAGCCCATACAAATGCGAAATATGGCGATGTTTATCTTGTGGGTCGTCCCAGTCCTGCAGCCATTCCTGCAACTGATGGTATTTGCCTATTTGCATAGGCGGCAGGCGGGACAGTATGTTTTGCCAGGCCGGGAGCAGGGTTTTGTCTTGGTTTAGAATTGTGGCTGCAGCTATGGTGTTGGAAAACAAGTCAAATAACAGCTGGTTATCCATAGTCACCCCAGCAGCGATTTTGGTGCCTGTGGCTTTGGGGGCATTTTCCGGTGACATGGAAGGGGACACAATCAGCCATTGCTTATCTGGTGATTCAACTAAAAAGTCCTCAAAAAACTCTACGGCAGCTTTCATCACAGGGTAGACCTCAGCTAAATAGGCTTTGTCGCCGCTGTATAAGTACTTTTGCCATAAATGTTGGCTTAGCCAGGCGTTACTGGTAGGCCAGGACCCCCAGCTGTAGTCGATACCTCCTGTGATACGCCAGATGTCGGTGTTGTGATGCGCCATCCAGCCACGGGCGCCATACATGGTTTTGGCGCTTTGCTGCCCAGTGACTGCGAGCTCTTTAATCATCTGGATAAAAGGTTGGTGCAGCTCCGTTAGTTGTGTGACTTCCGCTGGCCAGTAGTTCATTTGGGCATTGATATTTAAGGTGTATTTGCTATCCCATGGCGGGTCTTGTCTATGATTCCAAAGCCCTTGCAAATTGGCGGGCTGACCGCCAGGCTGTGACGAGGAAATCAGTAAATAGCGGCCAAACTGAAAATACAGACTAACCAGCTCTGGGTCATGCCGCTGTGCGAATAAACGGATACGTTGATCTGTCGGCTCGGTGCTAAATTCGCTACCGCCCAGGTCTAAAGTGACGCGGTCAAAATAGTTTTTATAGAGGGTGCTGTGGGCTGTTTTACGGGCCTGATAGGGCTGGCGCTGAAACTGTTGTTGTGCTGTATCCAGATACTGCTGGGCGCGCTTAAGCGCATCAGCGCTGATGTCTTTGTAGTTGATAAAGTTGGTTGCCATGGACACTAAAAGCAGCACCGAATCGGCGTTTTTCACCTGGATCTGATGATCCTTTTGGCTTAGGCTGCCACCACTGTTTTGTACTTGCAGCAAGGAGCCCAGTTGTACTTGCCCTTTTATTCCTTCGTGATCGGCTGATTGCACCTGCATCAGCACCGTATTGGCATTTTGTGTTGAAAAAGCCGCATTGGCCGGATGGGATAAATAAGCTTTAAAGCTGAGCTTGCCAGGTTGGCTGGCGGTTAATTTCACCACCAACACCTGATCGGCCAATGAGGTAAAGACTTCACGGCTGTAAACCACATCTGCCACTTGATAGCGGGTGGTGGCCACTGCATTGGCAATATCTAAATCCCGATAATAATTCTGATACTGCGTATGAGCAGGAAACTCTAAATGTAAGTTGCCAGCGCTTTGATAAGGCATGCCGTTAGCGCCCTGGCTGGTAATGGTTTTAGCGGCCAGTGCTTCGGCAGCGGCATAGTCCCCAGTGGTTATTAAGCTGCGAATTTTGGGCAAGGATGCCAGCGCTGCGGTATTGATGTTGTTATGCGGGCCGCCAGCCCAAAAGGTGTTTTCATTCAACTGGATAGTTTCGTCTGCTGGTTTGCCATAGACCATGGCACCTAAGCGGCCATTGCCCAAAGGCAAAGCTTCTTCCCATAAAGTGGCAGCTTGGTTATACCAAAGCTTGAGATCTGTTGTCGCTGGGGCTGCAATTGCAGTAAAAGCACTGACTAAGCTCAATAAGCAAAGTAAAGAAAATTGCACAGTTTTTGTCATTACCGTCCTGGCCCCTGAA
The DNA here is from genome assembly GCF_001275035.1 of Rheinheimera sp. KL1. Lineage (NCBI taxonomy): Bacteria > Pseudomonadati > Pseudomonadota > Gammaproteobacteria > Chromatiales > Chromatiaceae > Rheinheimera > Rheinheimera sp. KL1. Next base: position 86,036 of record NZ_LAMX01000023.1, on the reverse strand, counting down.
ATTCTGTTGTTACAGTCAAGTCGTGGTCATCAGGTTTAACCGTCTGATTTTGATATGTATATAGTGTTTATCGTTAACTTAGTTAAGATTTTTTGTCGCTGCGACCAAGAGCGACCAGCGCCCTTACTGTGCCTGCGCTCTGTCGTGTGCGGCATTCAGTGACTGCTGCTCTTTGTGCTAAAATGCCGGCGTTTTTTAGCTGAGCCTTTAAATCAGGAGTTGTAGTGTCAGCATTATCATCTTTATATCCGCAGCCTTTATGGCAATGGTTTGCACAAATTTGTGCCATTCCTCACCCCTCTAAACATGAGCAGGCCTTAAGCCAGCATATCCAGCACTGGGCACGTGACAAAGGTTTGGCTGTTATTGAAGACCAGGTCGGCAACCTGATCATTAAAAAGCCAGCCACTGCAGGTTTTGAAAATCGCAAAGTGGTGGTGATCCAGGCGCATCTGGATATGGTGCCGCAGAAAAATGCCGACAAAGTTCATGACTTCACTAAAGATCCAATCGACGCTTATGTAGATGGCGACTGGGTAAAAGCCCGCGGAACTACACTAGGTGCAGACAACGGCATCGGCATGGCCTCGGCTTTAGCTATTTTAGGCAGCGACGAGATTGAACATGGCCCTTTAGAAGTATTGCTGACGGTGGATGAAGAAGCCGGTATGACAGGCGCTTTTGGTGTAGAGCCTGGTATGCTGAATGCTGAAATACTGATCAATACCGACTCCGAGCAGGAAGGCGAAATTTACATGGGCTGCGCCGGTGGCGTGGATGCTGAATTTACTGTGCCTGTGCAATGGCAAGCCACAGCAGCTGGAGTGACCGCTGTTGATTTAAGTTTAACGGGTTTAAAAGGTGGCCACTCTGGTGTGAATATTCACCTGGGGCGTGGCAATGCCAATAAGCTGTTGGCGCGTTTTTTAGCCGATCATGCCACAGCTCTGGAATTGGCTATCGCCAGTTTTAGCGGTGGTTCTTTGCGTAATGCTATACCGCGTGAAGCGACTGTTAGTCTGACTGTTCCTGCGACAAAACTTAGTCAGTTACAGCTGGCTGTAGCCCAATTTGAAGCTTTGTTGCAGTTTGAATTGGCCGCCGTTGAGCCAGCATTAAAACTGAGTCTTGCCGAAGTTGTCACTCCAGCTCAGGTGCTTGCAGCTCAGAGCCAAAACACCCTGATCCACTTACTGAACTTATGCCCTAACGGCGTGATGCGAATGAGCGATGAAGTGGCAGGTGTGACCGAAACCTCTCTGAATATGGGCGTGATCAGCACTAAAGAGAGTAGCGTTCAGGTGCTGTGTTTAATCCGCTCTTTAATCGATAGCGGCCGTCAGCAAGTCGAGAGCATGTTAACTTCGCTGGCGCAGTTATCAGGCGCAGCAGTCAAATTCAGCGGGGCTTATCCTGGCTGGAAACCTAACCCGGATTCACCAGTGATGGCGATAGTGCGCGATACCTATCAGGATATTTATCACAAAGAGCCGGTAATTATGGTGATCCACGCGGGTTTAGAATGTGGTTTATTTAAAAAACCATATCCGGATATGGATATGGTGTCGATAGGCCCTACTATTCGTTTCCCACATGGGCCGGACGAAATGGTCAATATCACTACTGTGGGCCAGTACTGGGAATTATTGCTGGCGGTATTAAAACGTATTCCAGAGCGCTGTTAACCTGAGCGCCCTGAACTCAAAGCCCCACTAATTGGGGCTTTTTTTTGCACTGGTGACAGCGGCACTAACGTGATTTCAATCAAAGTCTAAGCTATTGTAGCAACAAGCTTTTCCCGATAAGCTTTTCGCGACAGAGAGTGGAACCACCCGTTATTATTCTGGCACAAAAGGAGGATATAGATGCCTTGGCAATGCCAACATTGCAATACCACTATTGAAGATGACGACTTTGAAGTCTGTTGGAATTGCAACAGTGCACAGGGTGCGCTTGTTCCTGAAAAGGCGGCTGGTCAGTTTGTGCCTGATTGTCTGCGCTGCAAGAAAAAATTGAGCTTTATCGGCACTAAAAACTTCCATGAAGGCACACGTTGGGGCATCTTAGGCGATATAGGTGAGTTTTTTATTAACAAAGAAAACCTTGATATGTACGCCTGTAAATCCTGCGGCAAAGTTGAGTTTTTTATTGCCGGTTTTACTGAGCGTCAGAGCTGATAGCTCTAACGGCTTTAGTTTTAAAGGGCAACAGATGGATCCGGATAAAGTGAGACGCGAAACAACAATCAAGCTGACAGACTTGCCCAATATTGGTAAGGCGGGTGCAGCTGATTTGTTAGTTTTAGGTATCCTTAAGCCGGACGATCTTAAAGGTCGTGATCCCTATCAAATGTACAGGCAGCTTTGTGAGATCACAGCACAAAAGCACGACCCTTGTGTTATTGATGTATTTATCTCTATTACCCGCTTTATCGAAGGGGATGAAGCAAAACCCTGGTGGTTTTACACCGAAGAGCGCAAAAGTATTGTGGCTAATACAGCAGGCAGGGCAGAGCGTTCATTATGAAGCGCCTCGCCTATGAAAAATTTCCAGAGTGAGTAACCCACAGGAAGCACCATTTTGATAGGAAGACTGTTCGACAAATTAGTGTTTGCAGTGGCGCTTATTGCAGCGCTGCAGGTGCCTTTACTGGTTGATCATTATCATCAGTATTTATCTGGCTGGTACAAAGCCATTCAATCACAGGTGGATGGTCACGAAACCACAGCAAAAGCTCATCAGTTTGCTGATGCTAAGGCCATGATAGACAACCATCTGACGAACCCTGAACCCAGTGTGCGTGCTGATGCGGAGCAAAAACTGCAGACCATAAGTCTGCTGTCTGAGCTGCGTCTTGGTATGGAAACTTTTAGCAGTGGTACTCTGTTCGGGAAAATTGGATTTATGCTACATCCTGACAGAATTCATCAGCTAAAAGATGTAGTGCAGAATTTTAAACCTGGTATTCCACTGCATATCAGTGGTCTGGCTTTTGCTGTAATAGGTGCTCTGGTGCTGAATTTTTTGATTATGTTGCCGTTCCGGCTGATGAGATCACGCCCTTCAGTTGCACAGCGTTCGATCTGAGAGTGTGATCGGGAAAATATGGCCTTGAGATTTAGCCGTCAGCGGAATGCTTAGTGATTGCTGCCGAGCAACAGAGAACAGGGTTTCTCGTGGTGAACCCTTAACAACGCAAATGGAAATAGTTCGTAATTGCTTTGCAATTGAGAGCTATTTTCATTTAAAATTCAGGCACTATATTCAGAGGAAAGTGCCATGTCGTTGTTTAAACTCCATAAAATATCCTTAGTTGCGCTGGCTGTGGCCACAAGTTGTTATTCTGCAACCCTGTTGGCAGATGACAGCAAAGCCAAAGCCGAAGAAGACATTGAAGTGATCACGGTAAAAAGTAAGCGGGGTTTAATTTCTTATGTCAGCGCTTCCGGTGCCAAATCGGACACTCCTATTATCGAAACTCCACTCTCTGTATCAGTACTGACGGAAGAGCGTATTGCAGATTTAGGCGCGCTGACGGTTCAGGATGCTCTAGGTTATGTGTCGGGTTTATACAATGGGCCTTATGGTTTGGATACCCGAGGTGATTGGTCTGTGATCCGTGGTGTATCGCCCGTGCAGTATCTGGACGGTCTGAAGTCTTTGTTTGGTTATTACAACAATGTGCGTACCGAGCCTTTTGGCTTATCGCAAATTGAAATTCTCAAAGGCCCAAGTTCAGTCTTATATGGCCAGGGTTCTATTGGCGGTATTGTTAATTTAGTCAGCAAAAAACCTGAAGCAGCCACCAGCGGTCAGTTATGGGCGCAGTTGGGGAATTATTCACGCAAACAACTGGCGGGCGATATCACAGGTTCATTGAATGACGATGAAACACTGCAAGGCCGTTTAGTTGGCGTATGGCGCGACAGTGATACCCAGACTGATTTTGTAACGGATAACAGCAAAGCCTTAGCGCCGTCTTTTAGCTGGCAGGCCAGTGACGATACTAAAGTGACGGTGCTTGGCAACTGGCAGAAAAAAGAGTCCGGCTCCAGCACGCAATTTTTTCCGCATCAGGGCACTATTTTAGCCAATGAGTTTGGTCAGATCCCAAGCAGCCGTTTTGTCTCCGAGCCAGGTTTTGACCGTTATGACACAGAACAACAAGCCGCTACTGTGATTGTTGAACACAATCTGACGGATGACTGGGATTTACGTGTCGCCAGCCGTTACAGCGACAGTCATGCCGATTACGACACTATGTATGGCTGGCCTCCAAAGTTTGAGGATGACAACCGTACTATCTCCCGCGTGGCTTATTTGAGTAACGCCGATGCCCGCTCTGTCACCAGTGATGCTCAGTTGCATGGCAATCTGCAAACCGGTGCAGTAGAGCACCAGCTGGTGATGGGTTTTGATTACCAAAACGCCTACACCGACAATGACTCATTTTATGGCGCAGGTGGTTTATTAGACTTGTACAACCCTGTGTATGGTCAGGTGACAGATTTACCAACAGATGCGGATGTGACCGATTATGCGGCCAATAAGGTGTATCAGAGCGGTGTGTATCTGCAGGATAATATGAAAATTGCTGAGAGCTGGATGGTGTCGGCAGCGCTGCGTCGTGACCGCACTGTCAGCCGCACTGAGCGTGCTGACGCTCAGTCGCAGTATGCCACTACTGGCCGTTTGGGTCTGATGTATCTGATGGATGGCGGCGTTTCACCTTATATCAGTTACAGCGAGTCTTTTGAGCCGATGTTAGGATCGGATGCTTATGGTCAGGCCTTTAAGCCTCAGACCGGTGAGCAGTGGGAAGCGGGTGTGAAATACCAGCCTGATAATACAGAACATTTGTTAACTGCTGCTGTGTATCAAATCAAAGAGCAAAACCGCACTACCACTTTAGCGGCCGATCAGTTGGATGACGAGGGATTGATTGACCCAAATGGTCAGATTCAGGGCGGGGAAGTCACGGCTAAAGGTGTGGAGCTGGAAGCTCAATTGGCCTGGCAGCAACTGGATATTTATGCCAGCTACGCTTACACCGACGCTTATGTCAGCCAAAGTAATACGCTAGGTGAAGAAGGCGCGACTTTATCGGCTGTGCCTGAACAACAGGCCTCTGTCTGGGCAACCTGGCGTTTAGCTATGGTCGATGGTTTGAAACTGGGTGGTGGTGTGCGTTATGTAGGGAAAACATCAGATGGCAGCGCTTATGTGGCTATGAATGGTGTGGTACTGAATGACCCGCTAACGACTCCTTCTTATACCTTGCTCGACGCCATGCTGGGTTATGAAATGGGGGATTACGATCTAAGTCTGCAGGTGCAAAACCTGACCGACAAAACAGTGATCACTTCTTGTCTGAATCGCGGTGATTGTTTCTATGGTCAGCGCCGCGCCATCAGTGCCAACTTGCGTTATAAGTTCTGATTAACACACTGAGGTTCATTCTGATGTAAGCCCCGGACAAAACCGGGGTTTTATTTTTCCAGCGTCTATAAAAAAGCCCCGCGGTTTTCACCAGCGGGGCTTTTTTTGCTTTAGCGGCTAATTAGTTCTTAGCAGCGGCAGCTTTCTTTTCTTTCTCTTTTGCGATTACTGTGTCAGCCACGTTTTGTGGACATGCAGAGTAGTGAGAGAATTCCATAGAGAACTGACCACGACCAGACGTCATAGTACGCAGTGTAGAGATGTAACCGAACATCTCAGACAGTGGTACGTCGCCTTTGATACGTACGCCAGTTACGCCAGCTTCCTGACCAGAGATCATGCCACGACGACGGTTTAAGTCACCGATCACATCACCTACGTGATCTTCCGGAGTGAATACGTCAACTTTCATGATTGGCTCTAACAGCTGAGCGCCAGCTTTAGGCATAGTTTGACGGAAAGCACCTTTGGCTGCGATTTCGAACGCGATGGCTGATGAGTCAACTGCGTGGAAACCACCGTCGAATACTTCAACTTCTACGTCTAATACCGGGAAGCCCGCTAAAGTACCAGTGCTCATCATAGAGGCGAAGCCTTTTTCGATGGCTGGCATAAATTCTTTTGGAACGCTACCACCAACTACAGTTGATTTGAACGAGAAGCCAGAGTTTTGCTCGCCCGGACGAATGCGATAGTCGATTTTACCGTATTGACCTGAACCACCAGATTGCTTCTTGTGCGTGTAGCTGTCTTCCACTTCACGAGTGATAGTTTCGCGGTAAGCAACCTGAGGCTGGCCTACCACTAATTCAACACCGTAAGTACGTTTTAAGATATCTACTTTGATATCTAAGTGCAGTTCACCCATACCTTTCAGAATGGTTTCGCCTGAATCCGGATCTGTTTCAACACGGAAAGTTGGATCTTCAGCAACCATCTTACCGATGGCGATACCCATTTTCTCAACTGAACCTTTGTCTTTTGGTGTTACAGAGATAGAGATTACCGGCTCTGGGAAAACCATTGGTTCTAAAGTACAAGGTGCTTTTGGATCACACAGAGTGTGACCTGTTTGCGTGTTGTTTTTCAGACCAACCAGGGCGATGATGTCACCAGCCTGAGCAGTGGTCAGGTCAGTACGGTCATTCGCGTGCATCTCAACCATACGGCCGATACGCTCAGTTTTGCCAGTGAACGAGTTCAGGACTGTGTCGCCTTTGTTCAGTACACCAGAGTAAATACGGATAAAGGTCAGGGCGCCGAAACGGTCATCCATGATCTTGAATGCTAAAGCGCGGAATGGCTCATCAGCAGAAACGATAGCGAATTGGCCAGTTTCAGCACCTTCTTCGTCAGTCAGCGGCTGTGGGTTTACTTCTGTTGGTGATGGTAAATAATCAACAACGCCATCCAGAACTAACTGCATACCTTTGTTTTTGAAGGCTGAACCACAGAAAGTTGGGAAGAAAGCCAGATCACGTGTACCTTTACGGATACAACGTTTAATGTCTTCGATAGATGGCTCTTCGCCGTCCATGTAAGCCATTAACAGATCATCGTCCTGCTCTAAAGCAGTTTCGATCAGTTGTTGACGGTACATTTCAACATCATCAGCCATATCAGCAGGAACGTCAGTCACTGTGTAGTTTTCTGGTTGGCCAGAATCATCCCACACGTAAGCTTTTTTGCTTAACAGGTCAACTACACCAACAAAAGTATCTTCACGACCAATTGGCAGAACCATGATCAGCGGGTTTGCACCCAGAACTTTTTTCACCTGTTCAGTTACACGGATGAAGTCAGCACCGATACGGTCCAGTTTGTTTACGAAAATCAGACGAGATACTTTCGCGTCGTTCGCATAACGCCAGTTAGTTTCTGACTGAGGTTCAACACCACCAGAACCACAGAATACACCGATACCACCATCTAATACTTTCAGAGAACGGTACACTTCAACTGTGAAGTCAACGTGGCCTGGTGTATCGATAACGTTGAAACGGTGGCCTTTCCAGTAGCAGCTTACTGCAGCTGACTGGATAGTAATACCACGCTCAGCTTCCTGTTCCATGAAGTCAGTGGTCGATTCACCTTCGTGAACTTCGCCCAGCTTGTGGATTTTACCGGTCAGTTTCAGGATACGCTCTGTGGTAGTGGTTTTGCCGGCATCAACGTGGGCGAAGATACCAATGTTTCTATATAAGGATAAATCTGCTGACATAGTCATCTCGATTAGCTAGTGGTTGTAAAATAGGGCGACAATATACAGGAAATTATTTTAATTTGCCCGAAAAAAAATCAGTGCGATCTTCTGTTTTTTCGAATTCACCGTCAACTGCATTTTTATGAACTTTTAGCGCTTAAAGGCAAAGGGCTTTGAAGAGCGTGATCTTGCTCTAGAGGAGTATTACCTGCTTACCAGATCCTGCATTTAAATAAATTGCAATACGGCTGAGCCAATAGCACCAGTGATAGCTAAAAGACTATGCTCGATTCGGTACTCAAGTTTGTTTTCTTGCGAAATAGCTTTGGATGGAAGCAGCAGATAAACCAGATTAATCAACAACAGCGCCAATAACATCAGCCTGGCAACAAACAACACAATTTCATTCAGCACTTTTTACTCCGTTACTTACATTTATATTCATTTTACGATGACAGCTGTATTTTGGTTTTATTTCTGTGAGTCAGACCAAACCAAGCCGGTTAGAATAAAAATGCCGCCAGCATAAGGTGTGGAGGTGTCTGGTCCAATGTGACAAATTGCCGCATTAACATGGTTAAGCATCAACTAAAAAGTTCCCTCAATAAGCTCCACTGCGACAATATGCCGCATCGGCTGATACAATACTGCTGTGTAAAAATAATGCCTGGATGACTTTCTGATTTTAAGGCGCTATTTGATGCAATTCTTTTATTTCCCTCGTCGAACTTTGCTTAGCCTTGCCTGTCTGCAGGCTTTTTTTGTGCTGTCTTTTTCCGCTACAGCTGACGAGCAAAACAAAACTGATACCGCAGCTGAAGGCAGTCTGGAACGCTTATCTGTCTATGGTCAGCGCCAGAGTGACACTTTTGGCAGTAAGTCAGGCATTTTATTAAAGGAGCTGCCGCAGAGTATTCAGCTTTTGGATGTAGATCAGATGCGGGGGCAGGGGCTGGTGTCTGTTGGGGATTTATTGCGCGATATTCCAAGTGCGAATCCGGGGTATTCCAGAGTTGGGCCTTATCAGTCTTTTAGTCTGAAAATCCGCGGTTTTGGGGCCGACCAGATGCGTAACGGTATGCGCCAGCGTTATTTTGAAGATGTGGATGCCTCCGCTCTGAACAGCATAGAACGGATGGAAGTATTAAAAGGCCCGTCTGGTGTGCTTTATGGCCAGTCTGCTGTGGGTGGGGTGATCAATCTGGTTAGCAAAACACCGGGCGCAGATCACAGCGGCAGTGCAGGCTTGAGGTTAGGCACTGATAATCAAAAAGTTGCTAATGGGGATATCAGCAAGGTGTTGTCTGATTCTGTGTCATTACGCTTAACAGGCGAGCTGGAGCGCTCGGACACTTTTGTCGACCGACAGCCGATGGACAGAAATAATATCAGTCTGATGCTGCAGCATAAGGCAGGAGATAGTGCCACAGGTCATTTTGTCGCTGAATATATTAAACGCGAAACCGACCGTTATGTCGGCTTACCAGTGTCTGTAGTCTTGCCTGATCAGGACAGTGAAGAAATCGATATCAGTACTCAATTGGGTGAGCCGGGTTTTACCAGCCTGCGCTCTTTTGCACCTTTGTATCAATATTGGCTGGATATTCAGCTGACCCAGGATTGGACTCTGACACCTCGCCTGCAATATCAGGAATTTAATACGGTGTTTGGTCAGGTCAATTTGCGTGCCCCAGTCACAGCTCAGCCAGAATTGATCAGCCGCACCGGCCGTCAGGGCCGCGAAAATGACGACTACCAAATCGCTCAGCTGGATTTAAATGGTCGTGTGATGACAGGTGCTCTGGAGCATAAAGTGCTGTTAGGTTATGAAGCAGGCCGTGAACGGGGCCGTTTTACTCAGTCCAATATCCGGGCTGGTACTTTAAATCCAGTCGATATTCATAACCCGCAGTATCAATACGATACGCAAAAACCTGTACTGGATTTTGCTTTTGATAATTTTTACAACCTGGATTCTGATGCCTGGTACCTGCAGGATCAAATCAAGTTAACCCCAGAGCTGCAATTAATAGGAGCTGTGCGTTACACCGACAGTAAAGCGGGTAGTGGTGCCTGGGGCAGCGCAGCTGATGAGGTGCCGGTGTCGTCCACTATCTGGCAACTGGGCCTGACTTGGCAGCTTAACGATCAACTGACACTATTTACTGGTCACAATACAGGTTTTGACGTTGAAAGCAGCGCAGCTGCACGCAGCAGAACAGGGGATGCGCTGGAGCCTGAAGAGTCCGCTCAAACAGAGTTGGGTATTCGTTACAGTGCGGATGAGTTCCATGGAAGCCTGGCGCTATTTCGGATTGAACGCTTAAATGCGCTGACGACAGATCCTGTGGACTCAGATTTTAGTGTGAACAGTGGCGAACAGCGTGTCGACGGTGTGGAGTTGGAAGGGAGTTGGCAACTCAGTTCTGCGCTGCAATTACAAGCCGGTTACGCTTATATGGATGGCGAAATCATTGAAAGTAATGATGGCGATCGTGGCAATAAGCTGGGCGATTTGGCGCGTCATCGGTTGAGCTTCAGCGCCAACTGGCAATATGACAATGACTGGTCGGCTTTTGTGCGGGCGAATTACAGCAGTAGCCGGCCTTTAATTACAGGCTCTGCCTGGCAACTGGATGCATACCGCCTGATTGGCACCGGGTTGCGTTATCAGCAAAGTAACTGGTCTGCGCAACTGGCAGTCAATAACCTGCTGGACGAGCTGTATTACACAGCCTCAGGTAATGGATTTGTGGTGTATCCGGGCGAGCCTCAGCAAGCTAGTTTGCAACTGATATGGCAGTGGTAACAGATGACTGAATTAAATACTTCAACTGTGGATAAAAGCGGTGCTGGTGCTATGCGCGCCGTGTTTTTCTGGCATGGTTGGTCTGCGCTGATGATAGCGCCAGTGCTGCTGGTGTTGTTGCTCACAGGCAGTGCTTATCTGTTTGATCGTGAATTTGACCAATGGTGGCAACAAGACGCGCTGGAACTGACACCTGAAGGCACAGCCGCTACCTTAGCGCAGCAGCAGGATTTTTTACGCCAGCAGTATCCGGACTGGACCATCAACAGGGTGGTGCTACCACAACAATCTGCTCACGCAGTGCGCTGGCAACTGACAGCAACGGATGCAGTGCATTTAATTTATCTGGACCCTTATCGTTTACAGATAAGAGCTGATATTGACCCTGCAACTCAGCCTATGGCGATAGTGCGGCGTTTGCATGGTGAACTGCTCGCAGGCCCTGTTGGTGGTTATGTCATTGAATGGTTTTCCTGCTGGACTTTGTTTTTACTTTTGACCGGAGCCTGGCTATGGTGGCCGAAGCACTGGCGTCTGGCCGGTGTGTTAGTGCCGAGAAAACGCAGCGATGGTCGGGTGCACTGGCGCGACTGGCACGCTGTATTGGCGTTGGTCAGTTCTTTAGCTTTGGCTTTTCTGGTCATCAGTGGTATGCCCTGGTCAACCTTTTGGGGCAAGCAGTTTGCGCAATTAGGCCTGGATTTGAGCCCTAAGTGGCACTGGGTGACGCCATCGCCTAATTTCCATTTACCTGACAGTGTCACAACCAGAGCGGCTGATCCACATCACGAGCACAAAATGCAAGCATCTGAAGTGCATGTGACAGGCGGAAAAGAGTCCTGGGTAACAGAACATCATCCTGCACCTGTAAGCACTATGCAGCATCAGCCTCAGGTCGCGGATATCAGCAAAGCTGAACCTTATCTGGCGAGGCTGGCACTGGATACTTATGGCTCAGGTGTACGGATTTTTTATCCGGCAACTGATAAAGATGTATTTAAAATCAACTATGTGCCTGATAAAGCCCAAGGTCAGCAGACACTTTATATAGACCCAGTCAGCGGTGAATTATTGGATGATATTGGCTGGCAGCGTTATTCGGCCTTAGCCAAAGTGGTGGAGTGGGGCACTATGACTCATTTAGGCCGGCAATATGGAGTATGGAATCAGTGGTTGAATCTACTGTTTTGCTTGCTGGTGCTGGCGGCTCTGATTGCAGGTTTAACCTTATGGTGGCGACGCAGAAAACCAGGGCGCTGGTTACCACCTTTACAGAGCACTGACCGCTTACCATTGGGTTTAAAGCTAAGTTTGCTGGTACTGGTGATTCTATTTCCGCTACTTGTTTTGTCGCTATGTGCGTTTATGTTGGTGAGGTTTTGGCGAAGTAGAGTAGCAACATAGGTCAGTCAAGGTAAGATGCTTCGTTCTGTTTGGTTCTTTGTCTTTCATCGGAAGCAACGGATTAACAACTGACGCAACAGAGATAGGTTGTACTACAGAGCAATACAAAGACTAGCCTGAGAAGTCTGATGTGGCAGCAATGAGTTAACTAAAGTAGCTATTATTCTTTTGCTAGTTCAGGTTGCCTCACTGAAGATGTTGCTTGTTATAAACATTACCCTCTAGGCGCCACATCAATACTGATCATTGATATAGAAGCATAAATCCAAGTTGACAGGACACTTAAGGGGATTGTTTTTAGCGACTACTCCACTGCATGGCAGAGGAGTTTCAGTGTTACCAGCGATAATTTAACGCCAAACCTGTGCCTTGCTGACTGACGAACGGCATGACGTGCAGGTCTGAATTCTCGGTAAAATAATAGCTGCTGGCAAAGCCAATCAAAGCCCCGGCCAGTACATCGGAATAATCATGTTTGTCCGAATTGACCCTGCTTTGCGCTGTCCATGCCGCTAAAACGTATGCGGGTATCCCCAGCTCATTGCCATATCTGCGCTGAATAAAAGCAGCTCCCTGAAATGCCATGGCACTGTGCCCGGATGGAAAAGCGTCGTCGTCTGAACCGTCAGGTCGGCTTTTATGTATGGTGTGCTTTAATGCATAGCTGCTCAGAACAGTCGCAGCGAAACTTTTGTAAAACTGCGTCTCTCCGTCCTGATCTGCATAATAACGGGTCATAGCCCAACCGCTGACGGGCAGAGCGATACGAAGCAGATTCGCTGTATTTTCAGTGCTGCTGGCATGCAGTGGCACTGAGCAGTGAAGGCCGATTAATACAGAGGTTAACGACCATTTCAGCAGAGCTGGAATTCTAGCCACAGTACTATTTCCTTATTCAGTTAGTCTTTTTTATCGTTATATATTCCACATCGATCTCAGGGGATTCCAGAAAATCTTTTTCTACTTCACCGTGAATTTCAATCAAATCGTTTTCATCAAACTCACCAGCCGGGAAATCTTCAGGCTCAATCTCGACCCGAATTTGATGGGTGCCATCAGAAAACCAGTATTTCTCGTGGCTAAGTTTTTCAGTCAGATAACCTGTCAGGCGTACGCCCTGGTTGTCTTTTGGGTTATCCAGAATCGCTTTAATTTGTTGCTGAACTGCGGCTTGTGGCCCTTTGTACTGAGCATGCAACTGAAAGGATGCCAGTGTTAAAACAGCAAAAATAAATAATGGTTTCATGGTAAATCTCCAATCAAATAAAGCTGAATAAGCAAGGCTGAATGCTGCACTTCGCAGCTTTAGCGCCATTAAAGCACTGTATGCGTGAAGTGAACGTGAAGTACTTTCTGTAGTACTTCACGTTACCACACAGAGCCAGTTAGTTATTCGAGTCACTAAGAAGCATGATGATTCGTTATCCAGCCTTAATCATCCAGTACACAGGCGGATAAACGCACGCCATCAAAACTGCAGTCCAGTTCAAGCCATTGATTCTCAAAGCTGCTCAGGCTGTTATCTGCGGCCTGATAACCCCAGATGCTATTGTTCTGTACTAAACCTGTCAGTTCTACACGTGCTGATACTCCGGCTTTTTCCACTTCTTTCACTGTGATGCTACCATCCGCTCTTTGTACGGCCTCAATTTGCAGGTACTGACTATCCAATGTCTGTAACGTCAGGCCATCCTCCAACTCCGTCAGGCTATTCACTGCAAAACTAAAACCATTGAGCTGTAGATGAGTACCATCAAAGGTCATAGTGCCAGTAACTTCTACTCTTTGACTGCCTGGGGTGCTGATGCTTTGGTTGTTAAATTCAACTTCAGTCAGCACACTTTGGTTATTCTGCTGCTTTAATGTCACTTCGACATAGCGGCCTGGCTGCAGCTCATTGGCAGAACCTTGTTCGAAGCGGGTGGCCGTGGTGACGTTAAAGCTATAGCGCTGGTTCAGCTCAAAGCTGGTTTTGCTTTCGTTAACCCAGCTGATCACGCCGGAAATTTCAGTTTCTGCAGTGTCAGGGAATTGTTCGAAATCAACTTCGCTGGCTTTTAAAACACCATTGCTAAGCTGGCCATAGACTTCTGCCCAGCGGCCTGAAGCTACTGGACCATCTTCAATCATTGCTGCTGAATAATCGACTTGTTGCCCTAATATGCTAAAGCGCTGAGTGCTTTCATTCAGCTCGCTGATTTGGCCTTCCAGCTCGATATAAAGCGGTGTATCTGCCGAAGAGAGCTTGGTCACTGCTGTAACTTCGCTGCTTTGCAGTGGGTTTAAACTGACCAGTACAAAGTCTCCTGCTGTCAATGAATGGTTAGTCAATTGCAGGCTTTGGCCATTGATGTGCAGCGTATCGCCCTGAACTGCACTGACAAAACCTGCCAGATCCGGATTAAGTTCCACCTTATGTTGGCCTGAACTGTCGCTTGTGACCCGAACTTTGGATCCGCTGGTTAATACAGAAGACGCTAAATTTTGTTTGGCGTAGCTGACAGTGCTGGAGCTGAAGTTAAAGCTTTGCCCTTGCACTGTGAATGCGCTGCTGTTGACGCTATCAACCGTACCTATAGTGGTTTTAGTGGTGGCAGGCGTGATTATCGGATTAGTGCCATTGCCTTGGCTCGGTGCTGCTGTTGTATTATCTGAGTTGCTATTCGAGCTGCCGCAAGCCGCCAGACTTAATGCAGATACCGCTATCATCAGGTTTTTCATGTGTTTCATATAGACCTCTTTGGTGTGTCAACATAGACTGATGGCGGCAAGTGTAGGTAAGCCTGAGTGAAGTGTTCGTGAAGTCTTTGGTGGAAAATAAATGAAAGTACTGTTAGTGGACGACAACCAGCAAGTGATGGAAACCTTAACCGACTATCTGGAATTATCAGGTGTTCAGGTCGATTGCGCTTACAATGGCCTTAGCGCTTTAGCTCTGCTGAAACAGCAGAGTTTTGATGTGATAGTGATGGATATTATGATGCCAAAGCTGGATGGCATCAGCACGGTGCAGCACATCCGTCAGGAATTGCTATGTCAGACGCCGGTCTTATTTCTGACTGCCAAAGACGGTTTGGTGGATAAAGAAGCGGCCTTTGAAGCAGGAGGCGACGATTATCTGGTGAAGCCTTTTGCCTTAAAAGAGCTGCAATTGCGGCTTGAGGCCTTAAGTAAAAGAGGCGTGCGGCAGGATTTAACCACGCTGGTGTTGGGTGATGTAAAACTGGATCTAACTAGCTTGTCTGCGACTAAAGGGGACCGACCTTTGAAACTTAGCCGTATTCAGCTGCAAATTCTAAAACTGCTGCTGCAAAAATCTCCTGCTGTGGTCAGTCGTCAGTATCTGACAGAACAGATTTGGGGCGATGAAGAGCCGGCCAGTGATGTGTTGCGCAGCCATGTCTATGCCATTCGCAATCAGTTAAGTCCGAAGCAGGAAAAGCCTGTGTTGGAAACCTTACATGGTCAGGGGTATAAGCTTGTTTTATAAAGCAAATAGCAGCTTTTTCCGCAGAGTGACGCTCATCACTTCTATTCTTAGTCTGGTGTTTATTTCGTTATTCTGGCTGGTGATTTTAGTGGCTGAAGATCAGATGGAAGTCATCAGCCTGGATCACTGGCTGGACGCAGAAGCCCGAATGTTTGAACGAGATTATCAATTGCAGGGGGCTGCGGCTGATTTACCGAATCACTATGAATTTGACAGCTACTGGAGTGAAGAGCCTATGCCACTCTGGTTGAAAGAGTACACAACTCCGGGCTACTACGAGCATCATTTAGGGCCTGAAGATAAGCATTTTCTGGTGCGGCAGCATCCATCAGGCAAGGGCCTGTTTTACGTGGTGTTTAAAGACAATGCCGATGATTATTTGGACGAATACGAGTCCAAGCTGCATCTTTTTACCTTGTTATTTGGTTTCGCCATCATGCTTTTAACGGTTTGTTATGGTGTGTATATGGTGCGGCAAATGGCGGTGCCGCTGCGTAATGTCGTTAGCAAAATCAAACAGATGTCGCCTGAGCAGCCTTCTTTTGTCGTCGAGGCGCGCTTTGAAGAATTACGGACTATAGAGCAGGCGCTGTTTGACAGCAAAAAACATATAGCGGCTTTTTTTCAGCGAGAACAGGAATTCAGTCGTTTTGCCGCTCATGAAATCAGAACACCGCTGATGGTATTACAGGGCTCGTCCGAATTACTGCAAACTATGCTGGCAGAAGAACCTCGTTGTCAGAAAGCTTTGCTCAGAATTGAGCGCGCTTGCCAGGACATCGCTTTATTGACGGACACTTTTTTGTTATTGGGCAAAGAGACAATAGATGCTCACCATTATCAGCAGCTTGACTTAGAAACTGTGTTGCGTGAGCAATTGCCACTGGCGCAACGTGCTGCGATTTCTGACACAGCCAGCTGGACCATACAGGTTCATCAGAATATACAGCTTTGGGCGCCACAAAGTTTTGTGCGGGTGGTGCTGATCAACTTATTAAAAAATGCCTTTATTCATGGCAATGGCGAGCTTTTCGTTGAGCTGAATGAAAAGCAATTAAAGGTCAGCAATCACAGTAGCAAAGAGCGGGATAGTCAGGGCTATGGTTATGGTTTGGTGATAGTAGAGCGTATTTGCAGTCGTATGGGTTGGCAGTTAGACATACAACATCAGTCAGTCGACTTTTGTGTGCAAATCAGTTTTCCGCCAGAGCCGAAGGATACTGTGTAAAAACAAAGGGCCAGCAGGCCCTTTGTTCGTTTCAAAGCCGGATGTTAAGCCAAAGTCGGGTAGTCGGTATAACCGACCGGACCTTTGCCATAAAACAGTTCTGGTCGTGGCTGATTTAATGGCGCATCTGTTTCCAGGCGTTTTGGTAAATCCGGGTTGGCAATAAAAGGAATGCCAAAGGCGATAGCGTCTGCTTTGCCTTCTGCTAACCAAGCGTTGGCCTCTGCTTTGCTGAATTTTTCATTGGCAATCACAGGACCACCAAACAGCTGTTTAATCAGCGGAGTGATGCTGTCCTCTGCCGGATGTTCGCGGGTAGAGATAAAAGCAATACCACGTTTGCCCAGCTCAGTCGCAACATAACCAAAAGTAGCAGTGCGGTTCGAGTCGCCCATATCATGTGCATCCATACGAGGTGCTAAGTGTACTGCCACTCTGTCTTTACCCCAGACTTCAATACAAGCGTCTGTGACTTCCAGCATTAAGCGAGCGCGGTTTTCCAGCGAGCCACCGTATTCGTCATCCCGTAAGTTGGTGCTGTCCTGCAGGAACTGGTCCAGTAAATAGCCATTCGCTCCGTGCACATGTACACCATCAAAACCTGCGGCTTTCGCATTGATTGCACCCTGGCGATAGGCTTCAACGACCTCTTTGATTTCGCTTAAGCTTAAAGCCCGTGGCTCATCAAAGTCTTTCATTGGACGCACCAGACTGACATGGCCCGCCGGACGCACTGCACTTGGGGCTACAGGTTTTTCGCCATTTAAATAAATCGGATCGGAAATGCGGCCAACATGCCACAGTTGCAGGAAAATACGGCTACCTGCTTTGTGGACTGCGTCAGTCACCAATTTCCAGCCGTCAACCTGAGCTTGGGACCAAATACCAGGTGTATCCGGATAACCGACCCCCATAGGAGTCACCGATGTGGCTTCGGATAAAATCAAACCCGCACTGCTACGCTGGCTGTAATACTCCGCCATCATGGCATTAGGCACGCGGCCTTCATCAGCACGACAGCGGGTTAAAGGCGCCATCACAATACGATTTTTCAGGGTTAAATCACCCAGGGTGATAGCATCAAATAAAGTTGGCATCTGTCATTCCTTAAAGTTGATCGGTTAAGCGCGCCAGAAAGTGTTGGATAACCTCTTCATTGCGCGAAAAAAAACTCCACTGACCTACTTTCTTACTGCTGATAAAACCAGCACGTTGCAAAGTGGCCAGATGGGCAGATACGGTGGACTGCGACAAACCTGTTTTCTGGTCGATTTTGCCGGCACACACGCCAATACTCAGTGGGTGCTCCTGATCGGCAAAATAGACTTCAGGTTGTTTCAGCCAGTTTAAAATGTCCCGTCGCACCGGGTGGGACAGGGCTTTGATCATTTCATCGAGTTCTGCAGAGCTCATGGTTTTATCCATATCCATATATCGCGATGTGGCGAAATATATATCGTAAGTTTTCGATATGCAACTTTTATTTTATTCTGGTCGGTACATTAATCTGGCTCACAGCCGTAAACAGAACGAAACACTAGCAAGAGATAGCCTGTTAGGTAGTAAAGAACCACTGAAGTTATCATACGTATTACGACGTTTTTTTAACCAGGTTCAGAAAAAATAAACAAATATACTTTTGATCTCTTTATGGACGGACAGCGTTTTCTATTGCGGGTTTTATGTTCAACTAAAAGGAAATCAGAATGAAATTTCGCTCATTATTGAATTTAACCGTTCTTTCAGCAGCTTTAGTTGTCTCTGCTGCATCCTACGCTTCTGCTAAAGTAGATATTGTCGATACCGCCGTAGCCGCAGGTAGTTTCAATACACTGGTGACTGCAGTTAAAGCTGCAGATCTGGTCGATACCTTAAAAGGTGCTGGTCCGTTCACCGTATTTGCACCAAACGATGCTGCATTTGCTAAGGTTCCTGCTGCAGATTTGGAGGCGCTGTTAAAAGATAAAGCAGCACTTGGTAATGTACTGACATACCATGTGGTTGCAGGCAAAGTGATGGCCTCTGATGTGGTGAAGTTAACATCCGCTAAAACAGTACAAGGCCAGGAATTAAAGATTGCCGTGAAAGATGGTGTGGTCTATGTCGATGGTGCTAAGGTGATCAGTACAGATATTGAAACCAGTAATGGCGTCATTCACGTGATTGATTCTGTTGTCTTACCTAAATAATCGTTTTTAATCAGAGAAAAGGAGCTGTGCTCCTTTTCTTTTTTTCAATACGACCAACGCTATCTGCTGTTAAACTTCATGTATCCTTTTTGATTTTATGTAGTTAGGGACCATAGTTGTGGCCAAAACACTGATGTTTGTCGCTTTATTGTGGTTTGCTTTTTGTGAAGCGTCCACAGAGCACAACGCTGTTGTCTGGATGAAAAATGGTGACAGATTAACAGGTGTTATCACTCAGCAAGACAAAGACATTGTCTTTTTGAATCTGCCTTATTCGGGGCAAGTGCAATTGCCCAGAGCTCAGATTGATCGGATTGAGCAGCAAAAGCTGCTTGCTGTTTCCCCCATAGTTGTCGCTGAAACTCAAGCTGTGGTGATAAAAAACCAAGCTGTACGGCACTCTAGTGTGGATCTGACCGCAGGTAAAAAACGCAGTAGCAGTAGTACCGACAATCTGGGTTTTAAAACGGCCTTTGAGCAGCGTGATACCAATATACGGCTAACCTTTGATGGCAAATACGATTACGAAACCAGTAATTCGCTCAAGAAAACTCATAAATATCTGCTCAATCCGGGTGCTGACTATTTTTTCCAGCCGCAATTATTCTGGCGTAATAAGGTGGATTATTCGCAGGACTTTATCGCGGCCGATTACAAAAACATCGATCTAAGCTCGGGTTTAGGCTACAGCTTTTATGACACCGCTGAACTGAGGATTGAGTTTATTGCACTAGCGGGTCTAAAGCGAACTCACTTTAAAGAAACTGCAGGGCTGGAATTATTTCTTGGCGACCGACAGCAGTTAGATTTTCGTCACATCCAACTGGAATGGGATTTGCGGTATTTATGGCCTGGCAGCAGCTTTGAGGTGTTCAGTGAAGGCAGCTACTTAAAACCAGTGAATCAGCCGGTGCAGTACATTGAATTCAGACAAGATGTAAACATAAGCTCAGGGTTGCATTATTATCTGACTGAGCGCATTCGATTGTCCTTTTCAGTCGATTTAGACTGGTCAAAAATTGATGTGGTGTTGCCTCGATACGAGGGACTCTCGGCAGATAGCCGCGATTTACATCAAAAACTCAGTATAGGCGCCAAGTTCTGAAAAAAAGGGGGCTGAGTATACCCAGCCCCTGAACTATCAATTAAAGGCTGATAGCAGTGCTGGCGCTGCACTTAGTTGTGCTTGCCGCTTCACAGACTTTATAGCTGTAGCTGCCACGGTTTAACGGACCATCACGATGGGCCCCGTCATTGGTTGTGGTCAGAATTTTCACGTTATTGCGGTACAGGTCAACTGAGCTTGTAGTTGCACTTGCCCAGTTCAGGTCAACATAACGTTTACCTTTACTGGAAATGCCCTGTAAAGTCAGGCTGATACCTGGTGTTGGAGTCACGCCACCACCACAACCGTTGGTCGTCAGGTATTGATGTGCTGCTGCCGCCTGAACAATACCGTAACCGAAGTAAACGTCTTTACCTGCGGTACCAGAGTCTTTCGCCGTAGCTTTTAACGCATTACGGATTTGAGCACCGGTACAGCCTGGATGATTTGACCAGACCAGAGCTGCGATACCTGAAACAGCAGGCGTTGCCATAGAAGTTCCGCTCATCAGGCCATAACCGCTGGTGCCTATATTGATTGACGCTGTAGTTGCAGAAAGTAGGGCAGTTCTGTCTTCAAAAGCTGCGCCTACGGCAGGGATGGACGTGGTGTTGGCTGAACCTTCACCTAAGGTGCCGTATAACATGCCTGCAGTGTTATTGATCAGAACAGCTCCAACGCCACCAGAGTTCTGACAGTTTTTTACCTTGTCGTGGAAGGAGATCACACCACGGTCAATCATACAGATTTTACCGGCTGCGCCTGAATTCACCGTTTCTGCTGTGCCCATAAAAAAGGTTGCTGCACTTGCTGACCCTGGATTTTCCATGGCTGAGGTTGCAAAAGGAGTGCCGTTTGCGCTTAAGGTTGCGCTGGTTGCCATATCGGCTGGGTAAGTCGATAGGGTATCTACACCACCAGCAGTGGCCTCCACACAAATAGTTTCGTCCGTTTTTCCATTAGCAGTACAGCTAGGGAATTGGGAGAAGTCGGCGATATTATTGTTATTGTCGTTGGCACCTATCATCATGACCGAAGGGTAACCTGCCGGGTAAGAGCGCACATTGTTACCGTCATTTCCTGCAGCTGCTATGACTAAACCGCCAGCGTCAGTGAAGGTTTTAAAGGCATTTGATTCAGTAGTATTGGCACCACCACCGCCTAAGCTCATGCTGATAATGTCAGAGCCAGCATTTTTACATTTTTGTGCGGCGTAAGCTAAATCCGAAGAATATCCCCAGCCTTCAGCGTTAAATACTTTGATGATATGCATAGAGACACCTGGCGCCATACCGACTACACCAAAACCGTTATCAGCCGCACCTATAGTTCCTGCTACATGAGTACCATGCGGCCCACCGTTGACGTTCCAGCTGCCTGTACCTGAATCGTTGTCACCTGTAATGCTGCCCCAGTCAAAGTCAGGATTAGATTGGTCTAAACCTGAGTCGATCACACAGACTTTAATACCAGCACCAGGGTTAAATTGCACCTGATTGGCTTGAGACTGGTACACAGCATAAGGAGTGATTTGTTGTTGCATCGGATCGCCAGCGTCATCATTAAACAACGCCAAAGGTTTACGCACTAAATCTTCTTCTACCAGTTTGATATGAGGGTTTTTTAAAATACCTCTGATTTCGTCCACCGACTTGCCGTTGAACTGAGCGGCGATAAAACCATCTGCATCTACTTTTACTTCGCCACCCAGTTGTTTTGTTAAGGCGGTGATGATCCCTTTGTTGGCATTATCGACCTGAATAATAACCCGGTCCGCTGCTGCCGCAGTGGTGCAGCCCAAGGCTATTAAAGTTGCGAAGGAGATTTTGCTTAACTTACTGATTTTCATTGAGTTGTTCCCGTTTCTTATTGTTTTTTTCTCCACTGCATCTGAGCATCTTTGTGCTTTTATCGCATGAATATGGAGTCTTGTCGCATTTCTTGCTGTATATCAGCTTCTTCTAAATGCCATTTTTTTCGATGAAAAAGCAATCAGAATATTAAATTTTGTTTCCAAGTGTAATTAAATGTAATCGGTGGCGTGTATAGCTATTTGTACAGAAATCAGCTGGAGGGTGCTTCGTCTGGCAAAAACGAAGCACTCAGGAGACAGATGAAAAAACAGAATTAACGAGTGATCAGCTCTGAAGCGATTTGAAAAGAATGTTGTCGTGCTTTTGGGTCGTGCATCATAGCAGTCAGCATTAACTCGTCTGGTTGATGTGTTGCAATAAAATTCAGAATACCTTGTTTTACTTCAGCCGGATTACCGATGACAGAGCAAGCCAGAGCTTTTTCCACATAAGATTTTTCGTGCGCTTGCCAGATCTGATCCATATCCTCGACTGGCGCAGGTAACAAACCTGGCACACCGCGCACTAAATTAACAAACTGCTGCTGTGGTGAGGTAAAAAGACGCTGAGCTTCGGCTGTGGTATCAGCTGCAAAGACATTCAGCGCCAGCATCAGGTAAGGCTTATCCAGTTGAGTCGATGGCTTAAATTCTCTGCGATACAAAGCTGCCGCCTGTTCCAGCATGGCTGGCGCAAAATGTGAGGCAAAAGCATAAGGTAAACCCAGATGGGCAGCCAATTGAGCACCATATAAGCTCGAACCTAAGATCCACAAGGGGACATGCAGGTGTTGCCCCGGTACAGCTTGTACCGCCTGATTGGGTTTAACAGGCCCAAAATACTGCTGCAATTCAAGGATATCGCTTGGGAACTGATCTTCAGTTTCCATACGATTGCGCCGCAAGGCCCGTGCAGTTTGTTGATCGCTGCCCGGCGCACGGCCCAAACCTAAGTCAATCCGGTTTGGATACAAAGTCGCTAAAGTGCCAAATTGTTCGGCGATGATCAGAGGGGAGTGATTCGGCAACATAATGCCACCAGCACCCAGGCGGATGCGTGAAGTCGCAGCGGCTAAGTGACTGATTAGCAGAGATGTTGCGGCACTGGCAATACCCGGCATATTGTGATGTTCAGCCAGCCAGTAGCGATGGTAACCCAAAGCGTCAGCTTGTTGTGCCAGAGCTTTGCTATTTGCAAAACTGTCGCTAATAGTACTGCCCGAAGGGACAGGAGCTAAATCTAAAATAGAAAGAGGGATCATCAATACTCCGCTTAGCTGTAAGCTTTCTGTTTATACCAATTGGTATGGAACTATGGCAGCTATGGGTACGCAATCATCTTTATTCAAGCCTGATGCTGTATTTCTCTCAGTGACAGGGGTGAGTGAGTGTTTTTTTGCGATGGACTGAACTTTGTCATTTGTCGAGCATTTAGAATAACTAAACGTCGCTCCTCGTTTCGCGTTCAACGCGGCGCCAGAGCAAACAAAATTTAATCTTGAAACGTCAACACGCCCTGGTATTGCGATAGATCAATAGCTTATATTCTGAATCAGCTAAGCTGGGCTCACCTAACAAAGACGATGAATCATGGCAGAATTTGACGTAACCCTGACCCAAAACTTTCTGATCGCGCTGCTGATTGGGGCTTTGGTGGGTATAGAGCGGGAAAAACATAAAAGTAACTCTCACCCCGGTTCTTTTGCCGGAGTTCGAACTTATATTTTATTGGCTCAGTTTGGTGCCGTCAGTGCCTGGTTATCGGTATTTTTACAAACGCCCTGGTTATTTATCGCTGCTTTGGCTGCGGTGGCTATGATAGTACTCAGCTCTTATTATCTGGAAAACAAAGCCAATGCAGTGGCTTTAGGTTTAACTACTGAGCTGTCTGCTATTACGGTCTGCCTGTTAGGGGGCGCCGTTATGTTTGGTTTTGCCGAAATTGCAGTGTCACTGGCCATTTTAACTTCGGCTATTTTAGCCTTTCGTGATCCCTTACACGGTTTGGTTAACAAAATAGGTGCTGATGATCTCTATGCTGGATTAAAGCTTTTGATCGCCAGTTTTATCGTCTTGCCTTTGTTGCCAAATCAAGCTGTTGATCCCTGGCAGGCGCTAAATCCTTATAAACTCTGGCTCTTGGTCATTTTGATCTCTGGATTATCTTTAGTGGGTTATGTCGCGGTGCGTTTTTTTGGCTCAGTCAAAGGCACTATGATTACTGCCCTGACTGGTGGCCTGGTGTCCTCTACCGCTATGACTTTAAGCTTTTCCCGAAGCAGCAAAACGGAAACTGACAGTGGAGCAGCCAACAGATTAGCTGCCGGTATTCTGCTGTCCTGGTTAGTGATGTTCTGTCGGGTTCTGTTGATTGTCGCTGCCGTCTCTGTGCCTTTGATGCAACAATTAGTCTGGCCTTTGTTGGGGCTGGCATTGTTAACAGCAGTATTTGCAGTTGCATTTTTTCTGGCCGGACACAAGCTACAGTCGGTCGAAGCCACAGAGTTGGCTGTGACTAATCCTTTTAGTTTATGGTCAGCTATTCAATTTGCTTTGTTATTTGCACTGGTGCTGTTGCTGGTTAAGCTCACAGAACATTATGCCCCGGGACAAGGTTTATATTGGTTGGCCGCTTTAGCGGGCTTAACGGATGTTGATGCCATCAGCTTATCGGTCGCAGATTATGCTGGTCGCACTCAAGCTGTAGATTTAGCCGCTACAGCTATAGGTATCGCCATCCTGAGTAACTCCGTAGTAAAAACAGTCATGGTATGGGTGGCTGGCACTCGAACTTTGGCCCTTAGGGTGAGCGCAGCTACTGCGGCGCTTGGGCTGATGGGTTTGTTGTTATTTCGTATTAGCTAAATGGAAAGTCACTGAGTCGGCGGATGCTCAGCTTGTCTTAAGTTTTGCTTGCCACAATAAAAATAACTGTTGAAAAAGAGGTGGATATGTCGGGTTCTCAACAAAGTTACAATCAATGGATGGTTCGTTTGCACTGGCTGACCGTGCTGTTGATCATCGCTATTTATGCCAGTATTGAATTCAGAAGCATCTTTGAAAAAGGCACGCCAGAGCGCGATTTGATCAAAGAGGTGCATTTTGTGCTGGGGTTAAGTTTGTGGTTTATTACCTTGCTGCGTCTGGTGGTGCGGCGTTTTAGTGCTGTACCTGCAATAGAATCAGCGCCCTCTGCTCTGGCTATTAAAATTTCTGGTCTGATGCATCTGGCACTTTATGGCTTTTTACTGCTGATGCCTTTACTGGGATGGCTGATATTAAGTGCTGGCGACAAAGTTATTCCGTTCTGGGGTTTCCAATTACCAGCGCTGATAGGGCCGGATCCGGATTTGGCGGGGTCCATTAAAGAAATCCACGAATTAGTGGGCAAAGCTGGTTATCTGTTGATTGCTATTCATACTTTGGGTGCACTGGCGCATCACTACAGACTAAAAGACAACACCTTAAAGCGCATGTTGCCTGGGTTATTTGACCAGAAAAGCTAAAACTGGTTGACGAGATGTGTTGAAAGGTTTTAACTCTGGGCCCTCTTGAGTGAGGGCCTATGAGTAAAGCAAAACAAGCTTCCGAAATTACCTTGCCTCCCAAAGATTTGGGCTGGGGCACTGTGCTGAATTTCCTGATTGCGAAATTCAGCCGTATCGATGCTGCTATTTGGCGACAGCGGGTAGCAGATGGCAAAGTGCATTGGTTTGGTGGTGACGTGATCCATGCCAATACTGCCTTTTTACCCAGCCGCAGAGTCTGTTATTACCGTGAAGTGGTCGCTGAACCTTCAATTCCTTTTGCTCATCAGATTATTTATCAGGACGAGCATATCCTTGTGGCCTGCAAACCGCATTTTTTACCCGTCACACCAGGCGGTGAATTTGTCAACGAATGTCTGCTCGAGAGAGTAAAACGGGAGACAGGTTTGCCTGACATAGCGGCTGTGCATAGATTAGACAAAGAAACAGCGGGTTTGGTGCTGTTTTCTGTCAATAGCCAAAGCCGCCCTTTGTACTATGAGCTATTTGCTACTGGCCAGATCTGTAAAAGTTATCAAGCTGTTGCTTATTTGTCTGACGAACTACAGCAGTTGTCATTACCTCAGCACTGGCAGGTAAAAAACCGTCTGGAAAAATCGAATCCGACTTTTTTAATGCAGCAGGTAGAAGGGGAAGTGAATGCTGTTTCCAGTCTCAGTCTGGTGGACAAAAGAGCTGAACTTGGATTATTTGAATTGAGTCCCCATACAGGTAAAACCCATCAACTGCGTTTGCATATGCTGTCTTTGGGTTGCCCTATTTTATTTGATAAATATTACCCGAACTTATTACCAAAACAGCCAGGGCCGCAGACGGATGTTACACAACCTTTGCAATTACTGGCCAAGCGCTTAAATTTTACTGATCCGGTTAGCGGATTAGAGCATCAATTTGAATCAAGTCGTCAGTTGCAAAGCTGGCCTTTTGATGACGGTTCTAAGGAAAACTAATGTCTAAAAAAGTCTATTGTGTTGCTCAGTTTCTGCCTAAGCCGGGTAAAGAGGCTGAACTTTTTAAAGTACTGCAAGGTTTGGAGGCCAATACCTTGCGTGAAGATGGCTGCCTGCAGTACAGAGTAACGCGTCAAATCTCCAGCCCTTTTGCTGAGGGTAAAAGTTTCCCCATTGTTTTTAATGAAATATGGGCTGATCTCAAGAGTTTTGAAGCACATTGTCAACGCAATGAAATTAAAGATTTTTTTCAAGCCTATTGTCTGGCTGAAACAGGTTTAGCTGCTGACTGGAATGTCTGTATTTACAGCGATGAGCCAGAAAACTTTGATGCACCAAAGCTGGTATAGTCGCGTCAGACAGGACTGACTTTATTTTTTAAGCACAGTTTCTGAGACCTGACTGCTGTAGGCCCGAACTTAGTATGAACACTATCATCCCATCCATCTGGTGAGCTCTTACATGTCAAAACCAGTTTTTAAAAAACTACCTGCCCATACTATGGGTTATGTGATGCCGCTTATTTTATCCATTATTATGAGCTGTATTGTGTCTTTGATCAGTACGTTAAAAAGCACAGGCTTTAGCGGTTTTGAATTACCGATTTGGTTGGGCGCCTGGGGATTATCCTGGGTAGTGGCTTATCCGGTATTGCTGTTGATATTACCCTTGGTGCGTAAGCTGACATCCTTCATTGTCGAAACGCCTTAATCGCGCTTTTCATGATAAAAAACGCCGGTACGAAAACCGGCGTTTTTATTTAGAGCAACCTATTAAGAACCTATTACGCCGCCATCATCTTTAGTGATAATCACAGTAGCAGAACGTGGTCTGCTGCTGCCATCGTTGGCTGGCCAGTTACTGGTGAACTGAGTTGGAGTAGAACGATCGCCTGGGTGCTGGACATTGACAAACATAGTTTTTAAATCAGGTGTAAAAGCCAAGCCTGTGACTTCAGCATCCACTGGTCCGACAAAAAAGCGTTTGATGGTGCGACTGACTGGGTCTGCAACCAACATTTGGTTATTACCATAAGGGCCTTCACCTTGTTGCGAGCCACTCATGTCGGTTTGGATCCATAGCAAACCGTTAGCACTGAAACATAAACCATCCGGGCTTGCCATGTGGTTATCTGCAGTTAAAACCAGGTTGGTACCAGGGGTTGCAGTACCTACATCACCAGCCAGCAGGAAGATATCCCAGTTAAAGCTTAACCCCTGAGTCGCAGCGTTTTCTTTCCAGCGAATAATATGGCCTGTGGCGTTATTCGCGCGTGGGTTTGCCGGGTCAATTTGCTCTGGTTTACGACCTGTGTTGTTGGTCAGAGTAAAATACACTTCACCAGTGGTTGGATGCACCGCACCCCATTCAGGTCTGTCCATTTTAGTTGCGCCGGCAATATCGGCCGCCAGACGGGTGTTTATTAATAAATCAGCCTGACTGTCAAATGTAACACCGGCAGCAGCGGCTTTCGCCATCAGAGCTTCGTTATTGATATCTAACGCCAGCCATTCACCTGAACCGTCGGTATTAAATTTTGCTACATACAAAGTACCGTCATTAAGCAGGTGGCCGCCTGCGGTTGCTTGAAAGTAGGCCGCTTTAGACACGTATTTGTAAATGTATTCAAAAGTAGAGTCATCACCAGAATAAACACTGATTGGCTGACCTTCGACTACTGGTCCAAAAATAACACCTTCATGGCCAAAACGGCCTAAGGCGGTGCGCTTTTGTGGCACGCTGTCAGGGTTAAATGGATCTATTTCTACTATCCAGCCAAAGGTATTGGGCTCGTTACGGTAATCTTCGCTCGCATCTGCACCTATGCTGGATGCATTAAAGCGCTGGTACTGATCGGCACCTGAATCTGCTGTTTCCCAGTAGTAACGGCCATTTTTATTGCCTACACCATAACGTTTATGTTCACGGGGTTGGGTGACGTCGGCATTCATAAAGTAACCTGCCCAGTTTTCTTCGCAGGTTAAATAAGTGCCCCAAGGAGTAAATCCATTACCACAGTTATTTAAGGTGCCGCGGGTTCGGGTACCGTCCTGGCTGTATTTTGTGACTACTTTGGCATCACCCCGTACAGGGCCTGTAATATCCATAGGGGTAGCGCCTGTAATACGACGGTTCAGCGGACTACCTTGTACCAGTTGGAATTGGCCTTGCGCATCTTTTTTGATATGGGCCACAGTCACACCGTGTGCAGCCACTTCTTTGCGTACTTCATCTGCTGGGCGTGGTAAACCTGTAGGACCCATAGGATGCAAAACGTTGGCATCCAGGTATTCATGGTTAAATACCAACAAACCTTCGTCGCTGTTTTTATTACTGCTGCGGGCATCTAACGGGAAAAAGTGCATCCCATCATGATGTGCGCCCACTTGCTGTTCCATGTCAGCACCGCTGTTGCTGCCATCTGCCAGATAAGCAGGGTAGCGACCCAATAGTGGCGTACCCATAGGTAAAAATGGACGGGCTGTATAACCTGCAGGAACAGTTACTGTGTCTAAACGGTTTGCGGCTATCGCAGTAAAACCTAATAAAACCGGTGCAGGTTCAGGTTTTACTGCCACAGGGCCAGTTGTGGGTTCGGCGGTATCACTGCTGCAAGCCACTAAAGAGGTGCCCATAATAGTAGCTATGGCGGCGCCTAAAGAACCTTTTAAAAAGCTGCGGCGGGACGCTAATACCGACTGAAAATCCGGGTTATCGGAAAAGTTGGTTTGTGGATCTATACCTGAATTGTCGATCTCGAAATTTTTGTTATGCATTTTGACTCCGATGTCGGTTTAATTAAAAATCTGCACGCGACATTAGAGCTGTTGCTTGTTTCAGTAAGGTTACTTTTTATTGATAAAATAAAGACAGCTATTCGACATTTATGTGACAAGCGGCAGCTGTGAATTTAGTCTGGGAAAACGCAGTGTGAACATGGTCACACTGCGTTGCGGATTTTAGTGATGGCCTTTACTGACTCCACCACTGGCGTTCGGCAGGCTAATCCGCACATTTTGCATCATGCCCTGATCCTCGTGATCCAAAATATGGCAGTGTAAGACAAAATCACCTATATAACGCTGGTATTTAGTGCGGACTATCACAGTGTAAGATTTGCCCATGGCATTTTTCACCCATAAAGTGTCCTTCCATTTTCCTTTTAAGCCTCTGTATTGCGGATCTGGGAGTTGTTTCGTGGTGTCAAAATCGTCCACTGCATCGTCGGTGCTGACGTCTTTGTTATTCGGATCCAACACCGCCACGACCTGAAATGGATTCACATGAATATGAAAAGGATGACTTGCCAGTTTTGACGTTAAAATCCACTCGTCGGTATTACCTAAAATCAACTCTCTGTCGATACGACCAGGCTGATAAGGTTCGCCGTCAATTTCAAAGCGGACAGGGCTGGCTTGGGTATCAATATTAAACTCCAGTTGCTGCTTATTAGGCGTGTCTGGCAAATCCTGATGTGGCACAAAATGACTTAGTTTCAAACCGGCCTGTAAGTCGTGTATCACCGCATTTTGCATATCGGGGCTGATATTTACTTTGGCGCTTTGGATCAGTTGCTGCCCTATAGTGGATGTGACTGGTCCGGCAGAGTTTTCTACTTGTACTATGCCCAGTAGTTGTGGTTCTGACGGGGTCTGATCGACGTTGGCTGATGCTGCTGCTGCATCGTCTATAACGCAATATTGTCCGCCTTCAGGAAACATCATTAGCGTATCCCAGCGGTAACCCGGCTGGAATACAGTGACTTCTGTGGAGTCTATTTCGCTGAGCGTTAAACCATCTGCTGCAATTTGATGTTGTGGCACTAAAGCGCCGGTGCAGGATTTTTGTAGTAGCTTTTGCTCACCAACAGCCGATACTGGGCCTTGTAATGGTTGGCCAGTCAGTTTTACCACTTTTAAGTTGATACTGTCGCGCACCCCGGCATGCACCATACGCCAGCGTTCGACCTGACCTGCCTTGGCATCGGCAAAAAAAGGCTGCACTGCGCCATTGATACTGGTGTAACGGCCAGATTTACTCCAGCCACCCGGGCCAAAACCTGAGTAATCCAGTATCTCACCGACATCGGTTGGGTCACAGATATAAGCACCATTAGCATCCATTTTCAGTACAGGTTTTTCACCCGGTTTGGTCGGTTTGGTGTAACAGCCGTACTGAATTTGCTGAAACACCATGGTGCGCTCTTTAAAGCTTTGGTTAGCAGAACTGGTTAACAACAGATCGATATCCCCAGTGCGCTCTTTTGTCGGCTGTCGGGTGCCCTGAATAATTAAAGCTCCGGCCATTCCGCTTGCCACCTGAATAGCGGTAGAGCCATGACGATGCGGGTGATACCAGAAAGTACCTGCCGGATGGTCAGCCGGAATATTGTATTCGTACTGAAAAGACACTGTCGGGTCTATCGATATCAGCACGTTGTCACTGTTACCGGCCGGGTTAATCCACAAGCCATGGGTATGCATATTGGTGCCGTTAAAACAGTGGGGGACATTGACGCCTTTCTGATGACTGATACAACTAGGATCGGGCAGGAGCTTGTTATTTAAGGTGGCTCTGATGGTTTCGCCCGGAAATACCCGCAAAGTAAGGGCAACAAAAGGTGCGTTAGTATCAGTCTTGCTGCCTCGATAGCTGCGTAAATTCACCTGATCCCAGCTGTTGGTATTGGGATTCCATAATTGACTGCGGGTAAACACAACATCCCAGTTCAGACTGGCTTCATCAGGTTGAGGCGCTCCGGCTTGTTGTTGGGCTTTGGTCAGTGGAGCATGTATCGCCCTTTTAATCTCCAGCAAAGGGGGATCTTGTAGCGGACGGGGTTGAGCTACCACAGCAGCCTCACTCGCTGTAACCGTTACGAGCAGTGTCAGAGGGATAATACGACGAGAGATAAAGTCAGACATAGGGAAGTCCTCACTAAAAGTCATAGGATAAAACCCGGAGCATTCCGGGTTTTATTTGGGATTTCTATTGGCGAGTTGGTGTAGTTTCCAGTCGGATTTGACCTACGGTGACGCCAGTTTGACGGGGCTTTTCTGCGACTTCTGTCGTGGTTAAATTGGTTGGGACAAAGTGCACCATCAGATCTGCAGCATCAGCGTGGCCCAGTTGTTGCGCCAGATCTGTCACTTTATAGACTAAGTCTCCCATATCTCCCATCGCATGGCCGGCATGCGCATGGTCTGTTACACCAAAGTAGTTGATAGTCGCGACATACAACTTTTGCTCAGGCTGTTGTTCAGTACTCAGGTAGATTTTATAGGTAGTAGCAGGGGCTCCGACCATTTTCACATCTTGCAGGACCAGATAAGTATCTCCTGTGCTCTGAGACAGCAGCTCTATTTTGTCTGAAGCCTGTAATTGAGCCGGAACTTGTGGATCCAGTGCCACTTTGGTCGTCGTGCCGCGTAAATCCACAGTTTTATTGCTGCTGACCGGGGCATGAGCTTTAAACTTAGTAAGGGTTTTCTCAGGTTGAGCTTTGGCCAGTTGCTGTGGTGCGACTTTTTGTATGTCGCAGGCGGTTTCGTTGCTATAACGTACCGGAATTTTTCCTGGCGTAAATACATCTGCGATGGTCATGGTTGCCTGATTACCATTTTCATCAGCAAAGCTGTAGCTGGTTTGATACCAGCTTTCCGGCATACCAAGGTTGGCTTTAGCCCATGCCAGATCAATGGTTTTGCCCGCGGCTTTTTTATTCAGCCAGCACTGCCATAAACGGTCTATATTGGCATGATGCATATAAAACACTGGGTCTAAACCAGCAATAGGCACAAAGCCCATATTAGGTGTGGCACAGCCTGTCCCTACAGCACAATGCATAGCCCCATGGGGCTGTCCTTGCAGCTGGTTAGAGAAATGAGTGAAATCTGTAAAAGAAAAAGCCTGAGCTGCACTGGCACTGTCTGGATCTATGGCTGTTTTATTGTCATTTAGCCCCGGAGTGCGGAACTGGTCGTATAGTGAGCCTGCAGCTTGCCCTCTGACCAGTTGCGGTAACGCTAAACCCTTGCCGTCAGGGCTGCGCTCCTGAAAATAGTCCCAGTAGGGTAACGAAAAGTTCGGATCGCCTACATGTTTTCTTAAGGTTTTTTCGTAAAAAAATAAAAACATCCTGTGCCAGGGTAAAAAGTTCAGGTTACCGTGCTGGCAGGTTCCCCATACATTGTCAGTAAAGCCATCGTTAGGCACTGTGGAGTTATTCATATGCTGGTAGTAAGCATCACAGGTGGCTTTATCCAGCACTTCTAAACAGCCCGGCATACGATACGCTATGTAGGCTTTCAGATCTGTGGCATTTTTCCCTGTACCAAAAAAACCATGGGTATTCGACCAATAGGCAAAGCTGGTACGAAAATCTGCTGACATGGGATTGGCCTGACTTTTGGCTTTCATCCGCTCTATGCCTTGTTGCAGAGCTTTTACTTTGGCCGGATCGGAGGAGAAGTCTTTTACGCTAATGCGGTAAGAGGCTTCGGCCAATGCGTAACTGCTGCATAACAGCAAAGAGAGGGCGATGGTAAATGTTTTTTTGGTATGGGACGATTTTTTGGACAGAGCGGCTGGCATACAAGGATCCTTTTTGTAGTCTGAACAACAGGCTGTAGTTCTATATTCGAGATTTATTCAAACGGGCTACACAACCATAGTCCCTTTTTTAGATAAATCAACGTCGGACCAATTTATTTTGGTTATGGTGCTGGCGTGCTATGACGGAATTAAATGCAGAGGCAGGCCGGAAGATGAGTGGCAGCGAAAGAGGGGGACTGCTTTTGTTGCAAGCTGTCAGGGGCCGCTGAAAAATCAGCTCAGCTTAGTTTAGAAAGATAAGCGGGTACAATTTTTGCAGCCGGACCGTAATACCCTTCAGCAAAATCACCCCGGGTCGCTTCCATATTCAGCTCCACGGTATGAGCGCCTGATTCTGCGGCAATCTTTACAAAACCAGCCGCAGGGTAAACCTGACCTGAAGTGCCTATAGAGATAAATAAATCTGCTTGCATCAGCGCATCTACGCAGTCATCCATCAGATAAGGCATTTCACCGAACCAGACAATATCGGGTCTGAGTGGTTGTGGATTTTTACAGCAGTGACAAAGATCGGCTGCCGTTAAATCCTTTAGCCAGCTCAGGTTTTTCCCTGTAACTGGGCATTTTACTTTTTGTAATTGGCCGTGCATTGCAATCAATGACTCAGAACCCGCTCTTTGGTGCAGGTTATCGACATTCTGGGTGATCAGTAAAAAACGACCCCCTTTGCTTTTGTGCTGAAGTTCAAATTGCGCCAATGCCTGATGAGCCGAATTAGGTTTTAATTTCGGATCCAATAACTGAGCACGGCGCTGATTATAAAATTGATGCACTAAAGCTGGATTTCGCTGATAGCCTTCAGGGGTAGCGACGTCCTCTATCTGATGGTTTTCCCAGAGGCCATTACTGTCTCTGAAGGTTTTAATACCTGATTCAGCAGAGATACCAGCTCCGGTCAACACTACTATGTTGTTAAATCTCATCGAACTAAACCTTTGTTACGACTAACACTATTGCCTTTGGGTCAGGCCAGCAGAGGTGCTGAAGCCACAAGTCTTCCATGCTACTGCGAACTATTGTGAAGAGCCAGTACATCTGTACTCAGATCCAAAAGACTACTTCAGTAACTGGGAGCATAACTTCCTAACCACCTCTCCTTTGTAACGGAATAATAAAAATGATGAATTTATCAAATTTATCATTTTTATTGATTTTTCGTTCACCTGCTGATATTCTTACAAAGTGGATTAGTAATACAGGCTAATTATTTTCTCGCCATATTGCCTGTTTTGTAAGGTCAGCAGGAACTTGATCAAAGCAAAAGCGTAAGTGGATTCATTATGTCGATATCGACATGGCTCCAACGTTTTATCTCAGCAAAGTGGGGTGACCTATGATTTTTGGCCGCAAAACGAAAGAACTGATTGAAAGCTTAGCAACACGTGTCAGTTTAGCTACTGCTGACCTTAGCGCTATAGAGCACTACTTAGCAGTGATTGAGTTTAGTCCCGAAGGCTATGTGCTCAAAAGCAATGCTTTATTCAACTCAATGATGAGAGTGCAGCCAGAATCCATTATAGGACAGCATCACAGTAAATTTTGTAGCAAAGACTATGTAAATTCGCGTGAATACAGCCAGTTCTGGTTAAGGCTAAAACAAGGAGATTGTTTCGGCGGTCAGTTCCCAAGAGTGCGTGGAGATGGTCAGGTTGCTTGGTTAGAGGCAACTTATTTCCCTGTCAGAAATAGTGATGGAATTGTTGAGAAAGTGATCAAAATTGCATCCGATGTAACGGCCTCAAAAATAGAGCTTGATACAAAAAACGCCGTTTTTGATGCCATAAACCGCTCTATGGCTGTTATTCACTTTGACCCACAAGGCAATGTGCTGGAAGCCAATACTAATTTTCAGCAGGTCATGGGGTATAACGAAACTGAGCTGGTTGGCCGGCATCATCGAATGTTTTGTGATGATGAATTTTACAAGGATAACCCACGATTCTGGACTGATTTGGCGGCCGGTAAACATTGTTCGGGACGGTACAAACGTTTCGCTAAGAATGGGCAGATTGTTTGGATTGAAGCAACCTATAACCCTATTTTTGACAGCAGCGGTAATGTAGTCCGGGTGATAAAATTTGCTTCAGATGTGACGGTCGCCGTGAATAAAGAGCATGCAGTGCGGCATGCTGCAGATATGGCGGGTAACACATCCGAAGAAACTTCGGTTATTGTCGCCACAGGCGTCGAAAAGTTACAGGAAACGGTCAGCGTCACCAACGCTATGGTAAGCAAAATAGGCAGTGCTTACCAGCAAGCTGAAACCTTAACTTCACATGCAAAAAACATAGGTGCGATCGTAAGTACTATCCGCTCCATTGCTGAACAGACTAATTTGCTGGCTTTAAATGCTGCTATTGAGGCGGCCAGAGCCGGAGATTTGGGGCGAGGTTTTGCGGTTGTTGCGGACGAGGTTCGCAGCCTTGCTTCAAGAACCGCGAATTCAACATCGGAAATTGCGACTGTGATTTCTGCAACTCAGCAGATTGTGGACTCTATGATGACTGTGATTACTGATGTAAATCAGTCAGCTCAACAGGTCAACGAGCGTATCAGTGAAGTTGAAGATGTTATGTCTGACATCAAAGCCGGAGCTGATAATGTAGTTAGCCAGATTTCTAATGTGATTCTTACCTCGTAAACTGTAAGTGGTCGTCTAACTAAATTAGATTTTGTATCAGATTTGGATGAATGTGGTAAGTATGAAATAGCTAAATACCAGGACAAAGAAACTACTATCAGTTTCTTTGTCTGAAAAAGCTTTGCCCACCTCAGTTTGAATTTGTTTCACTTTTATCATATTTGTTGTGTCTTTATTTTGACTCTGCTATTTTCTTGCTAATGAGCACAGAGGCTGACCTATAGTTACAAAGCTTTAAGCAATTTTGGCTTAGCTTTTAAAAACGTCTGACGTTACAGATCAAGCAGGAGTTGTATGCCAAGCCCGTCGTTAGCCTCGTTAAGTGATTACATTGATCAGTTACTTGAAGCTATTTGTGTGGTGGATGCCAATGGCCACTTTTTGTATTTGAGTTCCGGTTGTGAGCGGATTTTTGGTTATCAAAGCAGCGAAATGATTGGTCGTTCTATGATTGAGTTAGTGCATCCGGATGACAGAGAACGCACTTTGTTGGCTGCCAGCGAGATTATGTCGGGCGATGAAAAAATTGATTTTGAGAACCGTTATATCCGCAAAGATGGTCAGATTGCTCATATTCAATGGTCGGCACGTTGGTCTGAAGATCATAATGTACGGGTCGCTGTGGCCCGAGATATCACTAAACATAAACAGTTATTAGAGCAGTTACAGCATATTGCTTTTTACGATCCGCTGACGCAATTACCCAACAGAGCTTTGTTTGAAGACAGGCTACAGCAATCACTGGCGCGGGCCAGACGAGAGCAGGGAATGCTGGCTTTGTGTTTTGTTGATTTGGATAAGTTTAAAGAAGTGAATGACCGGTATGGTCATGCTGCTGGCGATTTATGTTTGAAGAAAGTAGCAGAGCTTCTGTTGTATTCAGTGCGGGAAACCGACACTGTAGCCCGTTTAGGTGGTGATGAGTTTGTCATTGTAATGGATGCGGTAGCAGAGCAATCAGCTGTTATGGGCACCTTACAGCATCTTTTAACTAAACTGCAGCAGCCGTTTTTATTTGAACAACATCAGCTACAGCTCTCGGCCAGTATAGGCATAGCGTTGTTCCCTGTGCATGGTCAGGACCAGGTTAGTTTGTTAGCTGCGGCTGACCGGGCTATGTATAAGGCTAAACACGCCGGTGGTCATCAACTTGCTATGGCTGCTGAGCTTTCACGTTCAAGCGGGAAAAATTACGGTTAATTTTGCTTTTATAGCTGTTAAACTTTTGTTTTCCATGCAGTTGAGCTCTGTATTCCTATGTCCTTACCCCGTCGTATCCATCGCTTTTTGGGCTGGTGTTTGATTCTGCCATTTTTTGTCTGGGCTTCCACTGGCCTGGTGTTTTTTATAAAACCCGGTTATCAGGTTGCTTTTTCCTACCTGACGGTCAAAACCTATCCTATCAGCAACGCAGTTCAGCTCATTCCACAACCAGAGTGGCAGGAAATCAAATTACTGCAAACCGTGCTGGGACCACATTTGATGGTGAAACAATCAGATAGCTGGCAGCAGTTAAATCTGACGGATTTTACAGTGCGACCACAACCTTCGGCTGATGAGTTACAACGGCTGATTAAAGACGCAATGAGTGTCAATTCGAAGCGATATGGCGAACAATTGCTGAAAACAGAGCAGGGTTTTGTCACTGATACCGGAGTGCAAATTCAGCTGGATTGGGCCAGCTTAAGCCTGTCGCAACAAGGTAAAGATACGGAATTAATTAACAATTTATACAAAGCTCATTACCTGCAATGGACAGGACAAAAAACTCTGGATCAGGTACTGGGTGTGATTGGCTTAGTGCTGTTGATGTTGACCACAGTAGTGGGAGTCAGGTTACTGATCCGTCGTCGTTAAAGGCGCTTTAATTGCTTCATCGCAGGAGATTATAAAAAAGTTCCATCTCAATGAAAATTGTTTGCAAATAAGAATGATTCTCGATAGCATGCGCAGCAGGATCAGCGCCGATACCGAAAAACTTGTTGTTAACACTCTATTTTCATTAGAAGGACTTTATTCGATGGCTTTTATCACCGCTAAAAAACATCAGCAGGTGGCCCGTTTTAATACCACTTTGTTAGCTTCAGCTTTCGCTTTGGCGTTACCGGCAACAGCAACTGCTGATCAACAAAATACTGCAACGCAAAATGACACTCAACTGGATGCTGTGGTGGTTACCGCTGATGCAGTGGAAGCAAAATACAAAGCTGAAAAAGCCAGTTCAACCAAGCTGACTCAGCCTTTAGTGAACACGCCACAAACTCTGGTTGTAGTGAAAAAAGAGTTGTTCCAGCAACAGGCTGCAACGACTTTGTCTGATACCTTACGCAATACACCTGGTATCACTATGTTGATGGGTGAAAATGGTAATACAGCCACTGGCGATTCCATTTTTATGCGTGGTTTTGATACCCAAGGCAGCATTTTTGTCGATGGTATCCGTGATTTAGGCACCATCAGCCGTGATACCTTTAATACAGAGCAAGTTGAAATCGCTAAAGGCCCTGCAGGCGCAGACAATGGCCGTGGCGCATCCTCTGGTTATATCAACTTATCGAGCAAGCAGGCTACACAAGAAGAATTCACGACAGGCAACCTGACTTTAGGTTCTGGCTCGCACAAAAGAGCGACTGTCGATATGAATCGTCAGTTATCTGACACTTCTGCCATTCGCGTGAACCTGCTCAAACAGAATTCAGGCGTCGTTGATCGTGATGAAGTGGAAGACAATAAAACTGGTATTGCTACCTCTTTGGCTCTG
Source organism: Rheinheimera sp. KL1 (assembly GCF_001275035.1). Classification (NCBI taxonomy): domain Bacteria; kingdom Pseudomonadati; phylum Pseudomonadota; class Gammaproteobacteria; order Chromatiales; family Chromatiaceae; genus Rheinheimera; species Rheinheimera sp. KL1. The sequence continues at coordinate 47,802 of NZ_LAMX01000023.1, read as the reverse complement.
GGTTTAGGCACAGCAACCCGCGCTTATTTAAACCTGTTTCATGTTGACCAGAAAAACCTGCCGGATGGTGGTACTCCAACTGTAGGGTTAGAAGGTTACTACAACGCTGCTTTTGATGCGGACCCAAGTACTAATTTTCCCAATGGTGGCCCTAACGCCGGTAAAACACTGGCCCCTGTGGATACCAGCAAGTTTTACGGCTCAAGAAATGACTTTGATGACGTCAAAGCCACTATGGTTACTGCAAAAATTGAGCATGATTTAGGCGATAAAACCACTCTTCGCAACACCTCACGTTTTGGCCAATCCACGCAGGATTACTTGCTGACGGGTGTGAATGCTATTACCACTACAACAGGCATCGGTGCTGCTGCTGTTGCCATCCCGGATCCAGCCAACTGGACTATTTCCCGCAGCCGTCAGGGCAAAGATCAACAAAACCAGATCTTAACCAACCAGACCCAGTTAAATTCTTCTGTTGAAGTGGCTGGTTTGACCCACGATATCAGCTCTGGTATTGAGTTTATTTATGAGAGTCAGCGTAACAATACTTTGGCTTTACCTGCAGGTACCACTCAGGTAGCGGCTAATTTATATAACCCAAGCATGGATGATGCTTTTGTTAATCCGGTTCATACTGGCGCCAGCACAGATGGCAGTACTTTAACCTCTGGCGTTTATCTGTTGGATACCATTCATTTAAGCGAGCAATGGCAATTAAACGCCAGCGCCCGTTTAGATCATTACAAAACAGAAACCGATACAGTCACTATTCAGGGCACCTCAACACCACAGATTATTCCTGTAGGCACTAAGTTAGGTTCGTCAGTAGAAGCATCAGACAACCTGGCCAGCTACAAGCTGGGAGCCTTGTATAAACCTGCAGCAAACGGCAGTGTGTATTTGTCCTACGCTACCAGCCAGTTACCACCAGGCGGTGCTAATTTCACCTTAAGTGAAACGGCTGGCAACATCAACAATCCAAACCTGGATCCACAAAAAGGCACCAATTTAGAGTTGGGTACTAAGTGGGATCTGCTGGATAACAAACTGGCGTTTACAGCAGCAGTGTTTGAAAGCACCAATAAAAACGAAATTGCCACTGATCCGGATGGCACTGCACTGCAAGTCGGTGAGCGTGAGGTACGTGGCGTTGAGTTAGGTGTGGTCGGAGCTATTACTTCAGCCTGGCAAATCAGCGCTGGTGCTGCTTACATGGACTCTGAGATCACCCGGGGTAATCAGGCTGGCACCAACCCTACAGACGGTGGTGTGATCCAGTGGACCCCTGAAATCACCTTTACCCTTTGGAATACCTACGAGTTGCCACTAGGTCTGACTTTAGGTGGCGGCGTGCGTTATGTCGATACAGTGGTTCGCTCCAGCAGCACCACCTTAAATCTGGCAAAAACTGCTGTGGTTGAAATGCCGGATTATTGGGTGGTCGATGCTATGGCCTCTTACCCTGTCACCCCATATGTCGACGTACAACTGAACGTCTATAACCTGTTAGACGAAGAGTATATCGCCAAGTTGAATAACGGCGGCTCACGGTATTTTGCCGGTACTCCACGTTCGTTCCGTTTGGGTGTCAATGTACAGTTCTAAATAACAATACCCTTCCTGCGTGAAGCTGCAGCTTTGTTGACTGCGCTCACTCGCCCCAGTCACATAGGATCTCTATGCTCCTGGGGGCTTGCGAGCTTGTCGCCGCCCTGCAACATCACGCAGTTTGGGTATAAGCCTCACTATTGTGAGGCTCTTTGCAGGATTTTTTATGCTAATCCATATTCCGCAAGTATTAACCAAAGACCAGGTGGCGCAATTCAGGCAGTTGCTTGATGCCGCAGACTGGACTGACGGTCGTGCTACTGTTGGGCCACAAGGTGCTTTGGTTAAACAAAACAAACAGTTAGCTGTCGAATCCCCGCTGGCGAAACAACTTGGAGCTGTGATTTTACAAGCCCTTTATCAGCACCCGCTTTTTATGGCAGCAGCTATTCCGCTTCGCACCGTGCCACCGCTATTTAACAGCTATCAGGGCGGTGAACATTATGGTTTGCATGTAGATGGCGCTATCCGCGGTTTGCCGGGTTCTGGTTTAAGTTTACGAACAGATCTGTCTTCGACCTTGTTTTTGTCTGAACCTGATGACTATCAGGGCGGCGAGTTACAAATCATGGATACCTTTGGTTTGCATGAAATTAAGCTGCCAGCAGGGGATTTAATTTTATATCCGTCCAGCAGTTTGCATCAGGTATTGCCTGTCACGAGTGGTGAGCGGGTATGCAGCTTTTTCTGGACCCAAAGTATGGTGCGTAACGATCAACAGCGTTCCATGTTATTTGAACTGGATCAGACCATACAGCAGCTACGATCACAGCATGGCGACACAGCAGAAGTGCTGGCGCTCACCGGGCATTACCATAACTTAGTGCGTTTATGGGCTGAGCTGTGAAACGATCCGCCTCGTTGTTTTTGCTGGTGCTGATGGTGCATCTGAGTTTGATTGCTGCTGTGGTCAGTCAGACCAGCGAACCTCAAGCCAAAGCGGTCGAAAAAGCCATTGAAGGGGTTATTATTCCAGCCCCTATAGCGCCACAGCCAGAAAAACCTAAACCTAAGCCAGTTCAGCCAGAACCTGTGAAAAAGCCAAAAACCAAACCGCTGAAACGACAAAAAGCGCAAGCGAAAAAAGCAGTAGCGAAGCCAAAACCTGTGCCGCTAAAACCAGCTCCAGTGGCTGAAGCATCACCTACAGCGGTTAGTGCCCCAGAACCTGTGGCGCAAACGGCAAATAACAAAGCTGTAGCCAAAGCATCAGAGCCTGAACCAGCGGCAACACCGCCTGTGGCCTCAGCCAATAAAGCTCTGAACAAGGCACCACTTTATCCGACTTTATCGCGCCGTCTGAAAGAGCAGGGCACAGTCTATTTACAGGTGTTGGTGCTTAAAAATGGCAAAGTAGGGCAGCTAAAACTGAAACAAAGTTCGGGTTTTGCCCGACTGGATCAATCGGCATTAAACGCAGTACGCGCTTGGACCTACCAACCTGCGCTGAAGTTGGGACAACCAATCGACTACTGGTTTGTGCAGCCTGTGGTTTTTAATTTAAATTCAATTCATTAGCGAGTAAATCATGCAAGAAAATCCCTATGGTATTGCCGCACTCTGGGCACAAGGTGACTTTGTTATCAAAGCCGTGGCCGTGATGCTGCTGTTGATGTCTGTCGCCAGTTGGTCTGTGATTGTGATCCGGGCTATTAGTTTATGGCGCTTAAAACGCATCAGCAGAGCCAGCAATGATTTTTGGCATGCTCACAGTTTTACTGAAGGTTTGCGGATTTTAAGTTCGGCAGACTCAGCAACAGGCCCGATGAACCCGTTTCGCTACATGGCTGATGAAGGCCAGGCGGCTTTGGATCATCATCAGAGTCATCAGCAAGATTTACATGGTAATTTGCCTTTAGCCGAATGGCTTACCTCTTGTTTACGCGGCGCTATTGATGAAAGTGCTGAGCAGATGCAAAAGGGGTTAGCCATCCTGCTTCTGTTGGTTCCACTGCGCCTTTTGTCGGTTTATTTGGCACTGTCTGGGGGATTTATCATGCACTGGTGGGGATAGGTGTTTCGGGGCAAGCCAGTATCGACAAAGTTGCAGGCCCTGTTGGTGAGGCTCTGATTATGACCGCCTTTGGCCTGGCTGTGGCTATTCCTGCTGTACTTGGTTACAACGCTTTGCAGCGTGGCAACAAAGATGTGTTGAATAAAATGCATCGGTTTGCCCATCAACTACATGCCTATTTTCTGACCGGTGCAGCACCAAAAAGCAGCAAAGTGGTAGTGCCATTAAAGGAGGCAAAATAAATGGCTTTTGGTGGTGGTTTAGATTCAGACAATGAAGTGATGAGCGAAATTAATATGACACCACTGGTGGATGTGATGCTGGTGCTGCTGATTATTTTTATTATCACAGTGCCGGTATTAACCCATAGCGTAAAAGTCGATTTACCCCGGGTCAGCAACGAAAAGCAGGAAATTAAACCTCAAACTGTCACTTTAACAGTCAAAGCTGACGGCGCCGTATTTTGGGACGACACGCCTGTTGATGCAGCTGCACTTGAGCTCAAACTTACTGAACAAGCTCAAAAACAGCCACAACCCGAGGTACATATTCGGGGAGATAAAGCAGCTCCTTATGAGCATGTATTGAAGACAATGGCCGCTGTGCAGCAGTCTGGTTTACTGAAATTAGGCTTTATCAGCGAACCTGCGGCTTAAACTTTGTTGTTCGGTTTTTTGCATAAAGTACATCGATAAAATTAAATTGCATGCAATTTAATTGTTAGGCATTATGTTTGCACTTTGGAATTATACCCCCAGTAATTGTAATTGCAGCGAGACGACAAGAGTGAGCGGCCTCAGGAGCATAGTTTAGCTATGTGAATGAGGCGAGAGCTCGCGGTCAACAAAGCTGCAGCTTCAAGTACGACGGGTATATCACTGAAACCAGAACAGCAGAGGAGCAAATAATGTCGAACCCAATTTTTGATTTAGCTGTGACCAATATCAAAGGCCAGCAGGTAGAGTTAAAAGACTATCAGGGTAAAGTGCTGCTGATTGTCAATACGGCCAGTAAATGTGGTTTTACGCCGCAGTACAAAGGCTTAGAAGAGTTGTATCAAAAGTACAAAGATCAGGGCCTGGAAATTTTAGGTTTCCCTTGCAACCAGTTTGGTAAACAAGAGCAAGGCAATGAAAGTGAAATCAGCCAGTTTTGTGAACTGAACTACGGTGTGTCTTTTCCAATGTTCGCCAAAATTGACGTCAACGGCCCAGAGGCTTCGCCTTTATTTAAAAACCTGAAACAACAAAAACCAGGTTTATTAGGCTCAGAGTCGATCAAATGGAACTTCACGAAATTTCTGATCGGCCGCGACGGCAAAGCGATTTTACGCGCAGCACCACTAACCAAACCAGAAGATTTAGAAGCAGAAATTCAACAGGCGCTAGCAGCAAAATAAGTGCAGAGAAAAATTGTAGGGGCGACCTTTATGGTCGTCCTTTTTTATGCCAATCTGCTTTTTGCAGAAGTGTAAAAAAGCGCCTGAAAACAGGCGCAAAATACACAAGGCTGGGATCGGTTGCGAAAAGACCTGCTTTTGGACAACCAGTTCATCCTACTGTGAGAACGAAGCTCAGTGTGCGCCAGTTCTGCTGGCCTTGCCTTGATTTAAAACAATAAAAAGCCAAGCTTTGTTTTTTAGCTGTCTTTATTTTTTCCTTTCATCTTTAGCTCTGCTGCGGTTAAAAAAGTAGGACGCAAAAGCTAACTGTATTTTCTTTCGCACTGAAAATTGCGGTAGCCACCAACTTTTTCGCACAACAGATTTGCATTGCTGCGCCAACCTGACCGGAAAACTTTGCAGGCTTTTATTATCCAGCTGCAATTTATAAAGCAAATAGGCCAGATTCAATAATAAGATATGCCGCCACTTTGGCTGCAAAGCCGGATATGCCTGCTTTTGCTCTAACGCTGTGAAGAAATTATGCAGTTGCTGCTGATGCTCAGCTTTGACATTAAAAGAGGCACTGGCCTGATGTTCACGATACCCATAAAGGGGTAAACGCAGGTGGTACAAGCGCTGCGCTGCCAGATATAAATCGGGTAATGCCATTACATCTTCGCAAAAGGCGACCCCCACAGGAAACTGAAAATTCATGGCTATTTTTTTACGATAAATTCTCAACCACGAAAACCATTGATTTATTTTAAACACATTCGTCACTGCTTTGTCTTTTGCTAACCAACCAGAATTCTTATGCAGGTAACGGGCTTTACTCTGTGCTATGGCGGCCTCATCTATAAATCTTTTATAACCTAGTTCAATCAGGTCAGGCTGATGCTGTTGGATGACCTGTAATACGGCCTCGACATAACCTGGCAGCAGCACATCGTCCGCATCAACAAAACCAATATAGTCACCAGTTGCATGCTTGATACCGTTGTTTCTTGCCACACTGACCCCTGAGTTGTGCTGACAAAGCAGTAAGTAGCATTCCGGCATTGCAGAGCTGGCCATATGCAGTTTGGCGATCTCCAGACTGCCATCGGATGCACCATCACAGATCAGCACAATTTGTACCTGCTCTGTTAGCTGAGCTTCGATAGAGCCCAGTAACTGAGCAAAATAGTCTGCTACATGATAAAAAGGCACAACAAGTGACAATAAGACACTGGATTGCATAAAAGGAAGACCCGCTGGCGCTATATAAAAATGACTTCCATTTTATCAGGATCGATACGCAACTCAGCAGCAGTTTTACATGTAGTAACAAAAAGCCTGAAGATCTGGAATCATTGAGTTTCTGTTTGAACTCTAATAAAACGCTGATTTTCGAGGTTTTCGGCTTGCTTTCATTGAGGAATTTCTAAAGACTGACGCCAGTTCATTCTGTTGTTCAGGTTGTTATAGGACCTTATGAAAAGTCTGGCGCACTCTGCTTCTGATCATCCCACGAAAGGGATCCTTTTTATGTTGCTGGCGGTTGGTATGTTTTGCGCTATGGATGCTTGCATGAAGCAACTGACAAAGCACTATGGCCCCATGCAAATTACCAGTTTGAGGGCTTTATTTGCCTGGCCATTAATAGTGTGCTGGTTAATAACAACCAACAGAGTGCAGCATTTACTCAATTCACGCTGGTCTTTGCATCTGCTAAGAGCTGTGCTTGGCATAGTGATGTTGTCCGCTTTTGTCTATGCCATTCAACCCTGTCGCTCTCCGATGCTTACGCTATCTTTTTTGCTGCGCCGCTTCTTATCACTGCTATGTCAGTGTGGTTTTTAGGTGAACATGTACAGCTGCGGCAATGGGTGGCTATAGGCATTGGCATGCTGGCTGTGGTCTTTATGCTCAAACCTGAAGGCGATCAATTACTGAGTTTAGGCGCGCTGGCTGCTTTGGTGTCGGCACTTTGTTATGCCATTTCGGCTATTACGGTGCGGGTGTTATCCCGCACCGACAATAGCGGCAATATGGTGTTTTGGCTGATGACCATGATAGGGGTGGGGGCCGGAGCTTTGGCTTATCCGGACTGGGTGGCTTTATCGTCCGATCATCTGTGGTTATTTGCGCTGATGGGATTAAGTGGTGCTGTAGGTCAGGTGTTTATTACTGAAGCCTTTCGTTTAGCTCCGGCTTCTGTGATTGCGCCTTTTGAATACACTGCGCTGGTTTGGGGTTTAGGTTTTGACATTTTGTTGTGGCAGTTGTACCCGGATTTCTCTTTGCTAATTGGTGCAGGGGTCATTATGGCCAGCGGTCTTTATCTTTGGGCACAAGAGCGGCGTTGATTTTCCCTTCGTGAAGCGGCCGCTTCACGAAGGGCTGAAGAATAGGTTGTCTGTTGTCATGCCAGTGTCATTCAGGCAGTTTAGGATAAGACTTTTGCAAAAGGTATACATACTATGCTGAAACAAAAAGGGTTTTTCCTGCTGCCTCTGAGCCTGCTGTCTTTGACTATAACCCCTGAACTGGCTGTTGCAGCAGACAACTGTGCAACCCCACCTCTGGTGATCGCGCATCGTGGTGCCAGTGGTCATTTGCCTGAGCATACGCTGGAAGCTTATCAGCTTGCGATGCGAATGGGTGCCGACTTTATCGAACCGGATTTAGTGCCAACCAAAGATGGTCAGCTTATCAGCCGTCACGAAAATGATTTAACCAACACTACTAATGTGGCTGTACTAGCGCAGTTTGCCGATCGCAGAACTACCAAGCGTATTGATGGCATTCCCGTCACCGGCTGGTTTAGTGAAGACTTTACGCTGGCTGAAATTAAGCAGCTCAAAGCCCGCGAACCTTTGCCTGCACTTCGCCCTCAAGGTGCGGAGCATAACGACCAATACTCTATTGCTACTTTGGCTGAAATTGTCAGTCTGGTGAAGCAATTTGAAGCGGATACAGGCCGTAAAGTCGGGCTTTATATTGAAACCAAACACCCGACTTATTTTCGTTATGAAGGCCAAACTCTGGACGGCAAAGCCATAGCGCTTGATACCAGCAAAAAGCTGATCCAGCAATTAAAGCAACTGCAGTTTACCGACCCAAATCGGGTGTTTATTCAGTCCTTTGAAGTGCAAAATCTGCTGGAGTTAAAGCAACACTGGATGCCGGCTATGAAGCTGAAATTTCCACTGATCCAGCTGATAGGCGATACAGAAAAAGCCTATTTACCACCCAAAGACAGCTTCTCTGTGCCTTATGATGTGTTTTATCACCAGCAACAAGGGACTGATTTAAAAGCTATCTATCCACAAGACACTGACTTTTTATCGGCCGCAGCTAAGCCTTTGGATTACTCCGCATTACTGAATGAGAAAGGACTTAGCTTTGTGCACAGCTACGCCGCAGGTATAGGGCCATGGCGTAGCAGTATTTATCAAAAACACAGTCTGACGTTAAAGCCTTTTGTTAAAGCTGCACAGCAGCAGGGCTTAAAAGTGCACCCTTATACCTTTAGGGCTGAAGCCAATTATTTAATGGCCAAAGACGCCAAAACTACATTCAGCTTTGATGAAGAAATGCAGGACTTGTTTAAACAGGGCATAGACGGCGTATTTTCCGATTACCCTGATTTAGCGTTGAAAAACAGAGCTTTGTTTCTGCAGGGGTGTAAACACTAACCTAGCAGTTTTGTGATCCAGCGAAAACCAACCAAACTGCGCATCACTTTGATGACGCTGTTGTGGCGTAGCTGAAACAGGCAACCGACGCTAAAGCTCAGTAGTAAGCCTGGTGTGGAGCCGATAAATGCCAGGGCATTTTGCGACAGTTGCTGTTTTCTGAGCAACAGTTCCTGCTGCTGCAGCTGGCTTTGTTCTGTCAGGGCCGCCAGCTGTACTTGCTGCTTTTTAATCAGCTGTTGAATTAGCATTTTTGTCCTCCGGTTTGGCTGCAAAAAACAAAAGACGTAATTGCTGCAACGTATTTGAAAAGCCCACTTGCGACAACACATAACCCAGGCTGCGCCAACACCAATACAACAAGCCAAACTGCAGCAACACTAAGGCACCAGCTGTGACCAAGATTGAGCTGCTTAACTGAAACAGCAGATAACCCAGCACTAATAAAATGCTGCCCCAGAGCAAAATCAAACCAGCACCAAAACAGACGACCAGAGCAGCAGCTATGGTCAGGCTGCGTCCGCTCAGTTGCCATTCTGCGTTAGCTATTTGTCCTGTCAGTTTCAGCTGACCGGCGTAAACCTCTTTGACTGAATGGCCAAGAGCTGCCAGATGCGCCAGTTGATCTAAAGCCTGTTCTGCGCTTTGACTAAGGGCAGCCGATGCAGGCTGCCCAGGTTTTTGTGCAGGAGCTTCAGAGCTCTCGCGATGTTGCATAAATCCGCCTTGCTCGAGTCAGGTCTGTTGAAAGGCTTAGTTACGACGTAACAGAGCTGTCAGCAGTACACCAGCAGCAAAAGCTATACCAGCGGTAGCAAGCGGGTTTTGCGCTGCCAACTCACGGGTTTTGCTGTATGACATTTGCAGTTGCTGTTTAATTTCTTCCTGCTTATGCGACAGCGTTTCCTGTGAGCTGGCTGCTGTTTTACGAAGCGTGTCTTCAGCTACAGCGGCTTTACTCGCTACGGCGTCCACTGCATGATGGGCAGCTTCAACCGCTTTTTCCGTCACTGGCGAATTTAACGCGCTGTTGCTTTTTGCCTTCGCTTGTTCTGTTGCACTTTGTGAAGTAGCCATAATAAATCTCCTGAGGAAGAGTGTGAAATGCAGCAAGACGCTACACTTTGCATCTTAATTAAAGCACTTGCTGTGCCAAATAGATATAAATCAATAAAAACAATAATTTATCAGTTTTTCACTATTGGTGAGGCTTTGGGTTGGCTGTAGAACTTACCCGTTGCTGGTAATTTTTACATGCCTTGTCTTCAGGGCATGATCTATGAAAGAAATGAAAAAGCCGGGGCATTTGAAACCCCGGCTTTGTGTCACTCTGAATTTTGTTAGAAATCCAGTTTTAACGTCACAGTTGCTGTACGTTCAGCACCTAAGTAATAAGCCCCTTCCTGGCCGCCTGCTAAGTAATCTTCGTCGTTTAAGTTATTCAGCACTAATGAAAGATCTAGGCCTTTAAACATGTCTTTAGACGACAAATCTTTACTGTAACCGACGTAGAAATCCATCACAGTAGAGGCTGGGATTTCATCTTTATTGCCACCTAAAGCAGCGCCAAAGTAAGTGTCAGTGCGCTTGGCGGTTAAACCTGCACGGTACGCTTCACCCTGATAACGCAGTGACAAGCTCAGCATAGTTTCTGGTGAGCCTGCGACTTTATCGCCCTCAAAAATAGCAGCAGGGTTAATGGCTGGTTTACCGTCTGGGCCTGTCACTACATTGCCATCGTCATCCAAAACCAAGGTATTAATACTTTGGCTGTATTCGGCGTTATTGCTGGTCAAAGCACTGTAGAGGCTCCAACCTTGCATAAATTCCCAGTTTAAGCTGGCTTCTAAACCGTTCGATTCGATACCACCTACGTTGACATAAGTACCGTCTAATTCGTTCAGATAATCCGGGCCAGCGCCATTGGCACCGGGTTGCAGGAAGGTAATACGGTTATCAAACTGGACGTCGTAATAAGTCAAAGACAGGCTTAAGTCATCGCCAAAGTAGCGTAACCCTAAGTCGATATTCTCTGCAGTTTCAGCCTCCAATGAACCAAAATCCTGATCGGTTTCTAAAATCGCATCGCTGATAGCTTTGAAGTTTTCGGCGTAACCACCAAAGACTTCGTAGCTTTCGTTTAAGCGATAAACAAAACCCAGGCTTGGCAATAAATCTGAATCGCTGTCGAGTTTACCTTCGTTACCTGCCACTATATTGTCTTTGCGGCTGACATCGACATAAAACTGCTTCACGCCCAAAGTAACAGTTAAATCGTTCCAGCTGATTTGATCCTGCAGGTAAATTTTCTGAGTGTCAGTTTCATAAGTCCGATCGTAGTGCACCCAGTACGGTTGATTGTCGAAGTAGTGATACTGTTTCGGGTCAATCACGTTGTGCCAGTCGCGGCTTTCGTCACGGTCTTGCTGTTCCAGCCAGGCACCTAAACGCAGCTCGTGGTTTTCCATCGCCCATTTGAGTTCTGACGTCAGACCGTAACGGTCTTTTTCATAGTGGGTATGGCGGTAAGAGGATACGCGGGTGGCACCTGTTAAATCGGCATTTGGATCCAGAATCGGCTGACCTTCCGCATTGACGTACTGATAAGGCGTTAAAGTACCGTTACCTGTACCACGACTGACGCGGTTACCGGCAGCATCTTCCACATAGACCTGATACGGCGGCATCCAGTCACCACGGCCAGATTGCATATGCACATAAGGCGTTACAGTCAGATTCAGGCTGTCGGATAAATCAGTGTCAATTTTCACGTAGGTGAAGCTGTTTTCGCGCAAGGTCGACCAGACTTCAGCAAAGTTTTGATCGACATCCGGGTTACCTGTCCACACATTGGTCAGACGATCCCACTCCGGGTTTTCGAAAAACTGAGCTAAAGAGACGGTGTTGTAGTTGTCTTCTTCAGCGTCATCGTAAGAAAAACGCGCGGTGATAGTGGTGTTTTCCAATTCGGTCACAGTTTTAACTTCACCGTGCAGACGGTCAGTAAAACCATTGCTGCCTGAACCTATCCATCTGTTGTTAAAGCTGTCTGACAAGCTGAAATAGGCTGTGGTATTGCCACCTATCTGGCCTGTGTCAAAACGGGTGTAATAACGACGGGCATTATGATCGCCGCCTGTCACCCCTACAGATAAGTTTTCTTCGGCCAGCGGGTTGTTGGACACAAAGTTTAAAGTACCGCCCAACGCATCTAAAGAAGCAGAGGCGATATCGGATGTGCCTTGGCCTACTTCGACAAAAGCGGTGTTTTCTGTGTCCAGGTAACGGTTGGCTTTACTGCCACCGCCATAACCAGAGCCACCATTAGGTAAACCATCTACGGTAATACCCAGTTGTTGCTCGTTCAGGTTGACGTTAAAACCGCGCATTGAAATAGTTGTTGACCAGTCGTCACCACCAAAAGCGTCGCCTTGGCCGACGCTAATGCCAGGCAGTTGGCTGACTAAATCAAGCACATTGCCTATTGGCGCTTTGGTATTTTTAATGGCTTCGTCTGTGCTGTTATTGGCGTAGCTAATACGTTTGCCGGTAATGGCCAACACTTCGACTTCCTGCTCTTCAGCCGCTGCCGCTGCGGCTTCTTCTGCGACAACAGGTACCGATAAACCCAGGGCTGAACTCACTGCCAAAGCGAGCAGATGTTTGTGATGTAATGCCACGTGAAACTCCATATTGTTGTTTGAATTGAAGAAAATGCCATCATTCTGGAGTGGTCTGATGACATTGCAGTGAAAGGGCGATGACAAAATGAAGTAATTGATATGTAAGTTTTATGAAAGGCTAAGTGGCTGTTTTGTGAACAGTTCAAAGAAAAAACTGGAGTTCAAACAAGAGTTTGGCCTATGCTGAAGTGAGGTTGTAGAAGGTGAAGTCGATGCAACAACTGCTGTATTTAGGAATGCTCTGTGTGGCCTTCATGGCTGTTCCTGCAAAGGCGCAGCAGCTACAGCTTTTAGTTGGGGTGGAAAAACCTCCTTATATCAAAGTATCGACTCAAACCGGCTACGAACTGGAATTACTCAGTGCTGTGGTCAAACGTATGGGCTTTGACTGTCAGTTTATTCATGTACCTAATGGTCGATTACTGGATGTATTTAACGAAGGCCAGGCTGATTTAGTGTCACTGCAACGTAGTGCCCCAGAGGGGCTGTTCGCCACCGAATCCTACATCAGTTATCAGAATATTCTGATAGTACGCCAAGACTTGTATAAAGAGATCCTGAGCTTAAGCGATTTGGTGGGGCTTAGAGTGATGGCTTTTCAAAACGCCCTGAAGTTTTTGCCGCCAGCTTATGCCGACGCCATTAATAAAACCAGCAGTTATCTCGAAGTGGTGGAGCAACATCAACTGCCGGCTTTATTATTAAAAAACAGGGTGGATGTATTGGTGATGGACAGAAATATCTTCTGGCACTATTACCGCCTGACAGCCCCTGATGACAGGAGTCTGAGAGTCCTGAGCTTGTTCCAGCCGAATCACTATCATATGTTAGCCCGCACTCCAGAGGTCGCTGAACGTTTTAATAAAGCACTGATGGAGTTGAAACAGTCGGAGTTATTTAGCCAACTGCAGCTAAAGTATTTTGCGGAGTTGAGTCAGTAGCTGGAAGGCAAGGATGGACGGCAGTTCACTGCTAAAAACTGTTGAAATCGGTGCACCTTAGGCATAACTTGATAGATGGGCGCACCATAAAACAAGGAGAACAGCTGTTCGACTTGCCAGACGAACATTGTTTGCATAGACGCTGTTATTTAATGTGAGGGCATGGATATTCTTAAGGTCATTTTTTGGCTGCTTTTGATATGGCTTTTGTTCACTTTAGCTACCCGGATTTATTGGTATAAAAAAGAAGGCTATGGTTATGCAAGCTGGTTTTTCGAGTGGTTATTAGCTTGCTTTTCTTGTGCTGGCGTTTACGTGGTTGCCTATGATACTCCACTGCTCGAGCAAAGAGTGTGGTGGTTTGTCCTTTTCTTGGTTCTCGTGTCAACAATCTATAGATTAAGAAGCCAACGGTTCAACGCCCAAATGATACAACTTAATAGGGCACAAGTTCTTTTGGTTAAATCGCTTATGGCTCTTTTTACTGTACCAGTAGTCGCTATTCTGTTAGTAAATGCCAGTAACTTGACTGGTGTATGGACCCCAGGATCTTGATATCCTCTTGAGCTGCTGGCTGATCTGGTCCTACTGGAGCAACTTATTTTCGCTTCACTCAGTGAAAGCTGAGCTTTAGCTCATTTAGCCTGCAGAGCAAAAGAGTTGTCGGCCTGACGGAGTGAGTATGAAATACCTTGTCATTATTCTGCAGCTTTGTTTTAGTCTCTGTGCTTATAGCAATCAGCTAACTCCGTTATCCGGTTTTGAAGCGTTGCAATGGCAGCAACGTATTATTCTGGTCAATAACCTTCAAGACCAGCAGAGCGTATTGACTCTTTTTGAGCAAAACAAAACTGAAATTAAAGAGCGGGATATTATCTGGTTTGTGTTTAGTGCAGATGAAATCCAGACAAATTATCAAGGTGTGTTGTCAGCAGATTTTATAGCCAGTACAAGAACGCGGCACCGGCTGAAGCCTGGACAAATTATGTTGATAGGTAAAGATGGTGGCGTGAAAATTTTGCTTAACCGTATGGATTTAGAGGCGATATTTAACGAAATTGACGCTATGCCGATGCGACAAAACGAGATGGTGCATTAAGTGTGGTGACTTGTGGTTGAATGCTTTGATGTGCGCCCGGCATTAAAAAAGGACCCGAAGGTCCTTTCTAAACAAGGTCAGATCAATATTTAGCAGCTTGATCCGGCTTAGGTAAAGTTGCTTTGATAAAGTCACGTAAGTCCTGGTTCGACTGACGTAAATCGTCGTAACGCAGGTACATCATATGACCGCTGCGGTAGCCTTTGAAGCTTAATCTGTCTTTCATTTTGCCACTTGGGTCTAACTGCCACATATTGTATTTGGCATCAAAATAGTTGGTGGCGCCGTCGTAGTAACCCGATTGCGTCATCACATGCAGGTAGGGGTTTTGCGCCATGGCCTGACGCAGGTTTTCACCAGTATTGTCATTACTTCTGTCCCATGGATGTACGTTACCAAACATATTGTATTTCACGTCGGTTTTGTAATTCAGCTCGTTTTTCAGATAGTTATTAATAGCTGGAGTAAAAGAGTGCAGCCATGACGTCAGCTCGGCGTTGTAATCCGGCTCTGAGCCTGCATCTTTTTTATCTATACCCAAATAACGTGAGTCTAAACGGCCAACGGTCTGGCCACGCTCACGCAGCAACTCTTTCCAGAAAAAGTCGGTATTGATATCCAGATTATTTTGCAACACAGCTTTGACTGATAAACCTGAATACTTCGCCACTTGCTCAGCAATCTGTTGTTTTTCAGCTTGAGGTAAAGAGTTGCCTTTGGCTAAAGCAGGTAAGTAAGTGTTCAGGGTAAACTCTTCGACTTCTGGCAGATAGTCGGTTAAGTCTTTTTGCTGTAAATCGCTAGAGAGCACTTTGTGATACCAGGCTGTGGCGGCAAAGTAGGGCAGACGGTTAGCCACATCAACAGGGCCATCACGTTTAATACCTATCTCAGTTGGGGACACCAGCACTACACCGTTTAAGTACATCCACTGCTGGTTTTGCAGCGCTAAAGCTAAACCCGACACCCGTGTTGTGCCATAGCTCTCGCCAATCAGGTACTTAGGCGATTCCCATCTGTTGTAGCGGCTGACAAAGGTGTTGACCCACTCGGCCAGGTATTTGATATCCGCATTGACACCAAAAAACATTTTTTGTTGCTGATCCGGGCTTGGCATTTTGCCATCTTTACCAGGCAATACGCGGGAATAGGCGGTGTTCACTGGGTTTACAAAGACGATGTCTGCAGTATCCAGCACTGAATAAGGGTTTTGTTTTACGCCATAAGGTTGCAGCGGGTAGCCTTCGCTGTCGACATTCAGCGCTTTGGGGCCTGTGTAAGCAATTTGCATCCATACCGATGCTGAACCAGGGCCGCCGTTAAAGGAAATCAGCAAAGGGCGGCTTTTTCTGTCTTTTACATCCTGACGTTCGTAATAGGTATAAAAAATGGCGGCCGTTGGATTGCCTTGCTCATCCCATACCGGCTGAGTGCCAGTGTAGGCTTTGTAACTGAAATTCTGATCCAGCACTGTGGTTTCATGTTCTGTCACCACTACTGAATCCGCGTCTATTTGTACACTGGCATTTTTTGCAGTTTTGGCATCTTCAGCCTGAACAGCAAAGCTTAAACTGGTTGCACTCAGGCATAAGCTGAGCAACAGAAGTGGACTGATTTTCATAGAGTTCCTGCTAGTTTTTGTTGTTTATAGTGCTGGGGATTGTCATTCAGCTTACTGTTTAACTCACAAAACACAAAATAACCATCTGTGTTGAGACTAATTCACCTGAACTTGGGATACCGTGCTTTGTCTGTTGCTCCGCACTTCTTGCCTAAAAGTCCAGCAGGCTGATTTGAACGGTGCAGGGCTGTTGCTTTGCTTTTATACTGGTTTTAAACATCTGTGAAGGAGAACGTAGTGAGTATTGAACTGCAACTTGAACAACTCAAAACCCAGCTTTCGTCTCATATGCCTGCTGATGGTGTTAAAGAATGTATGATTCCTGACTTGCATTTATACCGCACCGAAGTGACTACCGACGTGACGCCGGTGGTCTATGACCCTTCTCTATGCATTATGCTGCAGGGCGAAAAAGAGGTGTATTTAAACAATGACAAGCTGGTGTATGACCCCTTAAGTTATTTGCTGGTGCCTGTGACTGTGCCTGTCAGCGGCAAAGTCACCAAAGCTAGTGTCGATAAACCTTATCTTGCACTGAAGATGACTATTGACCTAAAAGAGTTGGCTGATCTGGTGATTGATTTAGGTGGCAGGGTCGAACGTAGTCAATATCAGGTGAAAGCTATGTCGGTTGGTCGGGTGGATGAAGCTTTATTATCTGCGGTCAGTCGTATGGTTCAACTGTTAGATAAACCGTCCGATATACCAGTGCTTTATCCGCTATTAAAACGCGAAATTTTATACCGTTTATTATTAGGCGATTTAGGCAGTCAGTTACGTGATTTTATGCTGCTGGATAGTCAGGGACACCGGATCAGCAAAGTGATTGAAATACTCCGTAAAAAATTCAATGAGCCACTGCGAATTAAAGATTTAGCCGATGAGGTACATTTGAGTGAGTCCGCTTTGTTTCAGGCTTTTAAAGCGGTGACTACTATGTCACCTTTGCAGTATCAGAAAAAATTACGCCTGAATGAGGCGCGCCGTATTATGTTGCAAGAAGGCATTGAAGCGGCCACTGCCAGTTATAAAGTAGGTTACGAAAGCCCTTCGCAGTTTAGCCGTGAGTACAGCCGATTATTCGGTGCTCCACCTAAAGCTGATATCGAAAGAGTGCGTTTACAGGGCAGCTGATGGCTCAGAACTTGTGTAGCTGCTAAATCCTCTATGTGGGTCAGGGCTGACAGCTCTGACCCACAGTCGCTTACTGCTGCAACCACATCCGTGCACTGCGGGCCGGAATAGTCACTTTTAACCACTGCGTATTGACCTGAAAGCTATTGCCACTGATCACATCAGTGTAGTTGACATACCAGTTCAGCTCGTTGGCGTAGGTATCGACCCAATACTCCTGTGGCGTATCACATTTGTTAATGCCGACTATGCCCTTTTTGTCACGTTTAAACAGCAGGAAGCACTGGCCGTGTCCCAGCACCTGCATACCGCTGCCTTGGGTGCTGTTATGAAAACGGATCATATTTTTAATATCTGCTCTTTTATAAAAATCCTGCCAGCGGTAGCCATCTAAATTGGCCGTCTCACCGTGATCCGAATAAATCATTGGTGTGCCACCGTTTCTTCCCAGAATGTAAGCATGAGCCAGCGTCTCATCTGTGCTGTTCATGATCTGATAACGAAAACCATCGTTGGTTGGAATGTCATGAGTGATGGCAAAGGTTACGGCTTTGTTCCATGCCAGTGCCTGACCATAAGCACCTGGGTCGACCAGTACGCTCATAGAGCCGCCAAAACTGAAGGCATTGCGCATAGAAGCAAACAGCGGGAAGTCATAAGCACTGTGGCTGGTATTGTCCAGATAAGGTTTTAAAAACAGTTCGTACTCCTGATTGCCTGAGCCGCCAGAGGTAATAACTTCACCAAACACATGCATGCCACTAAGTAAAGCCGGAGTAAACACAGCATTAATATGGGCATTGGTCATATGTTTCACAGCATCCACCCGGAAGCCTTTAATACCCATATCTTTCAGTGCCTGTAAGTAGGCTTGCTGCTGAGCTATGACCCAGTTGTTATTATCCAAATCAGGTAAGCCGGTATCGCTGCCACCGCCACAAAGCCGGTAATACTGTACTTGCCAGACGTCCAGATAATTACTGATACAACCAGGCGCATGAAAGTCTGAACCGGACAGAAAGTTCTGTGTTAAATCGCCATACAGCTTCTGATTATTGACGTAGGTCCAGTTGGCCTGATAGCTGCTGAGTACTGCTAAACCTGGGTAGTTCAGATCACTGCGCTGAGCGCTTTCATTCGCCATATGATTCAGCACCACATCAGCATAGACCTGAATGCCTTTGCTGGTCATGGTCTGGATCAGCGTTTGCAGCTGCTGTTTGTTGCCGCGTGGATGATCTATCAGGCGTAAATCCTGTGGCTGATAACGGGCCCACCACTGCTCGCCGCTGGATTTCATTGGCGGTGCTATCAGCACTTTTTTATAACCGGCCTGCTGAATTTCAGTGGCTTTGGCGGTGATTTCGCTGTAGTTCCAGTTAAAGGCATGCAAAATTACATCGGCATACGCCGGGCTTGCAGATAGCAGGCTGACGCCCACTAACAGTGTCTGTAGTGATAATTTCATTCGTTTTACCCTGTCATTTTTTAATGGGCCACTTTGACGGCGAGTTTTTGCTCGTCCTGTCTGTGGTTGTCTTTTTGTACACCGGTGACAGATAAAAGTTATGAAAGGCTGATTGATTTGTAAATAAAGTTGCTCAATTGTTTATTAAATGCATACGTATTCAGTGCGAAATAGTATTTTTTAATGCATAGCCTGCCATTGCTCCAGCCATAACCAGACTTGTTGTTGCTGTTGCTGGTTAAACTCATGGCGTGCTTCAGTCCAAATTTCAGTGCGAAGCGCTGATTCTGCGCCAAAGGCCCGCCAGACTTTTTTCAGTTGATGCTGCCCTTGAATAACACCTTGAACTGGCATCAAGGGATCTTGTCCGCCATTGATTAAATACAAAGCTTTGGGCGCCGCTAAACTGACCTGATCCGGAATATCCAGCTGACGGGCTAGACCCGGATGCAGCATATAAAAGGATGACTGGCCTTTGGTTAAATTGGCATCAGGTTGCAACAGTTGCTGGTAAGTATTAAACCAACAAATAGCAGCTGCGGCCTGAATATGCTCAGACAGCGCAGCTACTTGCCATGCACGGTACGCGCCCATCGAAAAACCTATGGCAGCAATTTTTCCTTCAGGAACCTGCGGTCTTTGTGCTAAAAACTTCGCTAGTTGCATATCTTCATAGGCAGCTAACCCTGCCAGTGAATAGCCTGTTGCGATTAGATTCGCTGCCAGTTGTTGTTGCTGTTCGTACTGAATGGGCCCACGTTCACCAAAGCCTGAGGTATCAGCGGCCAATACCAGATACCCCTGAGCGGCCAGTTCGTCTCCAATAAACTGGCCACCGTAGTATTTATTTACCCACTCTTTGGCTTCTTTTTGCACTGGAGAGTCTGCAAAAGGCCGGATCATTTTTTCTTTGCCGATGACAAAATAAGCGCCGTGATCATGCAGCAATAATACCGCTGCTTTGATGGGCTGATTTTTTGGAGTGAGCATCAGTGCTTTGCTATGACTGATGCTGCTTAACGGAATTTGCCACAGCTCAGCATTGTAACTACCTCTGTCTTCCTGTTGCAGCAACGCTGCTGGCGTCAGCGTCGCTGCTACCGGAGTCAGCAGGGTGTCCAGGTAAAACTGACGTTGCTGTTGTTGCCAAACTCTGATGGGAGTTTGTTCCTGCCAGCTACCTGAGTAGGTCGGCGCTGGTGTGGCAGGCAAAGTCACTGAAGCTTCTGCGAAAACACTGCTGAAAATCAGCCAAAGCACCCGACATAATCTATTCATAGTCACTATCTCAACTGCATTTTGTTTAGCATATAACACAGTCAAATTTCAGGTTGAACTTAGGGAGGAAAATTCCATAAAACGAACAGGCAGAGTTATTAAGCGCATCTAGATGAGCGTTAATCGTAAAGGATGCGTTGAGTAAACAGTTTTGTTATGCTCGCTTACGAATTTTATTAGCACTTACCTCTTCTTCATTGAAACAAGGGTTTCAGACGAAGAAGGGTACAAAATCCGGGGAACAGGATAGATGAAATACGCATTAAGCGCCGTGGCTTTGGCTTTATTAACAGCCTGTGGCCAACCAAGTGATACCTCAAAAACACAAGAAACTCTTATGACAGAAACTCAGGCTGCTCACCCTTTTACTTACCCTGTCACTGCTAAAGGTGATGTGGTTGATAGTTATTTTGACAATAAAGTCGCAGACCCTTACCGCTGGCTGGAAGATGATCGCAGTGAACAAACTGGTAACTGGGTCAAAGAGCAAAACAAAGTCACTTTTGCTTATCTTGACCAAATCGGTTACCGCGATCAGATCAAACAACGTTTAGAAGCGCTGTGGAACTATGAAAAAGTAGGCGCGCCTTTTATTGAAGGTGACTACACCTACTTCTTCAAAAACGACGGCTTACAAAACCAGTCGGTTTTGTACCGTAAAAAAGGCGATGCTGAAGCTGAAGTCTTTTTAGATCCAAACACCTTCAGCAGCGATGCTACGACCTCTTTAGCTGATGTGTCTTTTTCGGAAGATGGTAAAACTCTGGCGTATTCCATTTCTGAAGGTGGCAGCGACTGGCGTAAAATTATCATTATTGATGTAGAAACCAAAAAGCCAATTGAAGAAACTCTGGTGGATGTGAAATTCAGCGGTGTGTCGTGGAAAGGCAATGAAGGTTTTTACTACTCCAGCTATGACAAACCAGAAGGCAGTGAGCTGTCGGCCAAAACCGATCAACACAAGTTGTATTACCATCAATTAGGCACAGCGCAAAAAGATGACCCCGTGGTGTTTGGTGGTGTGGATGCGGAAAAACACCGTTATGTTGGTGGCGTAGTGACAGATGACGGCAAATACCTGATTGTGTCTGCTGCCAACGCGACGTCTGGCAACAAAGTATTCTTAAAAGATTTAACCAAAGCCGACAGCGCTTTCGTGACTTTGTATGCTGAAGGCAATGCTGACTTTGAGTTTGTTGATAGCCGCGGCGATGCCTTGTATTTCGTCACTAACTTAAATGCACCCAACAAAAAACTGATCAAAGTTGACGCCACAGCGCCTGCTGCTGACAAATGGACAGATGTGATCCCAGAAACCGCAAACGTGCTGGATGTCAGCAAAGGTGCAGGTTTCTTATTCGCCAACTACATGGTGGATGCGATTTCTCAAATAAAACAATACGACTACGAAGGCAAGCTGGTGCGTGATGTGACGTTGCCAGGCTTAGGCACCGTCTCTGGTTTTGGCGGCAAAACCAAAGACACTACCTTGTACTACAGCTTCACCAACTACAACACAGCACCCAGCACTTTTGCTTTTGAGCCAAAATCTGGCGAAACCAGCACTTACTATAAAGCGGCTGTGAAGTTTAACAGTGACGATTACGAGTCGAAGCAGGTGTTTTACACCAGCAAAGATGGTACTAAAGTGCCGATGATCATTACCCACAAAAAAGGTATTCAACTGGATGGTAACAACCCAACCATGTTGTATGGCTACGGTGGTTTTAACGTCAGCCTGACGCCAGCTTTTAGTGTGGCCAACCTGGTGTGGATGGAAATGGGCGGCGTGTATGCGGTGCCTAACCTACGTGGCGGTGGCGAATACGGTAAAGCCTGGCATGACGCTGGTATTCAGCTGAAAAAACAAAATGTGTTTGATGACTTTATTGCAGCAGGTGAATACCTGATCGCGCAAAAATATACCTCCAGCAACAAACTGGCGATACGTGGTGGTTCTAACGGTGGTTTATTAGTCGGTGCTGTGATGACGCAGCGTCCTGACTTGATGAAAGTGGCTATTCCACAGGTCGGTGTACTGGATATGCTGCGTTACCACACCTTCACTGCTGGTGCAGGTTGGGCTTACGACTATGGCACGTCTGAGCAAAACAAAGAGACGTTTGATTACCTCAAAGGCTACTCACCAGTGCATAACGTCAAAGAAGGCGTGGCTTATCCAGCTACTCTTGTGACTACAGGCGATCACGATGACCGCGTAGTACCAGCGCACTCCTTTAAGTTTGCTGCTGAACTACAGGCTAAAGCAACAGGACCTAACCCGCAGATGATCCGCATTGAAACCAATGCAGGTCATGGTGCTGGTGTGCCGGTCTCCAAGCAGATTGAATTAGCTGCAGATATCTTTGGTTTCACCCTGTTTAATATGGGTGTAAAAGAGTTACCTAAGCAGTAAACAGAGGCGACCCAATGATGTTGGGTCCTCTATCCGCTGAGAACAGCCAGAGTCTGGGGACTCTGGTTTTTTTACACCTCTGGCCCTGTGCAAAGCGATACTGCTGCATTACTATGTCGCCGTTTTAGCGGGGTTGTTGTGTGAGTTCAGTCGCCGTTTGCAAGACGGACTCCTTGAGAGTCACAGATACAGGAGATATCGTATGAAGAAGTGGTTAGCAGTGGCTGTATTGGGTATTTCGCTGGCAGGTTGTAGCTCTGTGCCGGATAACTGGAGCAATATGACACAAACTGAAATACAAAGCTGGCAAGCCAGTGGCTTTACTGCAGAAGTTGCCCAGCAGTGGAAAGCCAGTGGTTTTAATTCAGAAGCCGCAGGCCTTTGGAAAACTGCAGGTTTTAACCTGGAGTCTGCAACAGAGTGGTCAGCACAGAAATTCAGTGCTGATGAAGCGAAAAACTGGGTCGCTACAGGTTTTGAACTGGATGACGCTGTAGATTATCGCGCCAGAGGTTTATCACCTATTCACCGTGAACAGGCGGTTGAATAACCTCAGCGTCTGACACCATGTGTTAAAACAGAGCCCGGTTTTTACCGGGCTTTTTGTTGCGGCTGCTTTTCGAGTGCCCCACTGTATTTTTATTTCGCAGTTCTTATTCAAACTGTCGTTTTGTACTTGAACAGAATTCGCTTCTGCGCTCTGATGAGGTTAACTTCAATGGAGACTCTCGATGACAGATTTTCGCAGTGACACAGTCACCCAGCCTACAGCAGCAATGAAAGCCGCTATGCTCTCTGCGCCTTTAGGAGACGATGTATTTCAGGACGACCCGACGGTCAATGAGTTGCAACGTTATGCCGCAGAACTTTTAGGTTTTGAAGCGGCGTTATTTGCGCCCAGTGGTACCCAAACCAACTTAATAGCACTGATGGCACATTGCCAGCGCGGTGATGAAGCCATAGTAGGGCAACAGTGGCATACCTATCGCTGGGAAGGTGGTGGCATGGCAGTATTAGGTTCTATTCAGCCGCAACCTATTGAACATCAGCCTGATGGTACGCTAGCGCTTGAACATATCCGCGCTGCAGTAAAACCAGACGATCCACATTTTGCCCGTACTAAATTGATTGTGATGGAAAATACCACAGGCGGGAAAGTGTTGCCTTTGTCTTATATGAATTCAGTGGCTGCTTTAGCTAAAGAGTTGGGATTAAGTTGCCATATTGATGGCGCCAGACTGATGAATGCTGCTGTGGCTTTAGCCACAGCAGATGGCTCAAACCCACTACAAAAAGCCAAAGCGCTGTGCGCTGGTTTTGATTCAGTGTCTTTGTGTTTATCCAAAGGCTTGGGCGCCCCTGTTGGTTCGTTGTTGTTGGGGAATCAGGCTTTTATTCAGCAGGCAAGACGGCTGCGTAAGATGCTCGGCGGCGGCATGCGTCAGGCTGGTGTGCTGGCTGCAGCTGGTTTATATGCGCTGCAACATAACATAGATCGTCTGGCGGAGGATCATCAGCATGCGCAGCAACTGGCCGAAGGTTTACAGCGGATAGCAGCCGAACATCCGCTGCTAAAAGGCAAACTGGAGCTGGTATCGGTCAATACCAATATTTTATTTACCGATATAGCGCTTGATGTCGCGGAGCCGTTATTGGCTTATTTGGCACAGCAGGGCATTCAATTAACCAGCAGTAATTACAATAAAGCCGATCAGCACTTTAAGCGAGTGCGTTGGGTCACACATCTGGATATCAGTGCTGCGGATATTCAGCATGCACTGTCGGCGGTGCAAGGCTTTAGTGGCTAAGACTAAGCCGCTGATTTCTGAGATGGCCCGCTCTGTTTTTCTTTGCTGAAGCTGTTAAGGTAAAACAAACAACCCAAAAGTAAAAACAGAAAATCCGGGGCTATCTATGAAACTCACTTTCGTCGCTTGTCTGACTGCTGCACTTTTTGCCAGCAGTTATGCCGATGCAGCTTATTATCGCTCGCCTTCACTGCAGCAAAACCAACTAGTGTTCACCGCAGAAGGTGATTTATGGCTAAGCTCTGTCAATAGCAGCGAGGCCAAACGCCTGACTACGCATGCTGCTGAAGAATCTCAGGCACTTTTTACCCCGGACGGCAAAGCTGTGGTGTATGTAGCGGCTTATGATGAGACGCCGGATATTTATTATTTAGCGTTAGCGGGCGGTGCGCCAAAGCGTCTGACTGCGCTCAATGCCAAAGTGAAATTACAAGGCTGGAGTCTGGACGGCAAATTGTTGTACAGCACAGATGCCATGACAGGGCCTGTAAACAGCTGGGTGCTGAAATTGCTCGATTTGGACACTCAGCAGACCGAAACTTTACCGCTATTGGACGCCGTTGAAGCTGTGCTGGATGAACAAAACGGTTATGTCTACTTTATCCGTTATGGCTTGCAATTAACGGGGGATAACGCCCGTCAGTATCAGGGCGGCGCTAAAGGTCAGCTCTGGCGCTGGAAACTGGGCTCACAACGTGAAGCTGAACGTTTGGTGGCTGATCATCAGGGGTCAATACGTCACCCTATGATCTGGCAAGGTAAGTTAGTACTGGTCAGTGATGCGGGCGGTAATCCGAATTTATGGTCTTATGACCCGGTATCCACCGAACTGAAAGAGCTGACCAGCCATCAGGATTTTGCAGTTCGCTCAGCTCGTATGGATCAGGGCAAAGTGGTGTATCAACTGGGCGCTGATATCAAGTTGCTGGATTTAGCCTCAGGCCAAAGCAGCAGACAGGCTCCGGTATTGGTCACGGACTCACCACAGCAACGTCAGCGTCTGTTAAGTGAGCCTTTAAAGTATCTCACATCCGATTCAGTCGGCTTCGCTAAACAAAAGTTGGTATTAACCCTGCGTGGCAAAGTGCAGGTATTATCCAAGGCGCCTCAGCGTATAGTCGAGCTGGCAGTGCCTGAAACAGCACGAGCCCGCAGTGCTGTTGTCAGTCAGGATGGTCTGTGGGTGTATTTGATTTCCGATCAGTCCGGTGAACCGGAAATCTGGCGATATGCTGCCGATGGTTCGGACCAGGGTAAACAGCTGACTAAAGATGGTCGGGGGTTTCGCTGGAATTTAAGCTTATCCCCAGATGGGCGTTATGTAGCGCATGATGATAAACAAGGCCAGCTCTGGTTACTGGATGTCAGCACTGGCAAAAATCAGTTGTTGTATAAAAGTGGTTCAGGTTTAAGCCCTTACAGCGATTTAAACTGGAATAAAAACAGTAATTTACTGGCTTTTACCACGGAAAAAGATGGCGTGGGTCGTCAGCAAATTGGTTTGTATTCCATCAAAGAGCAACAAGCCAAATTACTGACCACAGATAAATACAACTCCTACAGCCCTGCTTTTCATCCCGATGGCGACTGGCTGTATTTTTTATCTGAACGTGAATTAAAACCCACCCCGGGCGGCCCATGGGGCGATCGCAATATGGGGCCGGCTTTTGATAAAAGGGCGCAGGTGTTTGCTTATGCACTCAATAGCACAGCTGTATTCCCATTCGCAGCTGAAACCGAGCTGACGACAGGCTTAGAAGGACAAGCTAAAGCCATCGCATTTGAAAATTTACCAGGCCAGCTATGGCAAGTACCAGTAGCGGCCGGCAATTATCAAAAACTACAGGCCGGGGCCGATTATTTGTATCTGCAGGAGTTTGAATACAGCGGCGATGCAGGGGCTGTCAGAGCAGTAAAAATTGAACCAGACAATAAAAAGCTGCTGAGCTTTGCCGGTAAGGTGAGGGATGTACAAAGCAGCGCTGATGGTAAGTCATTGTATTTACGCTATGAAACCGAACCTGGTCAGTACAGGTTTTTCTTAGGTTCAGCCACAGCCAAAGCGCCGGAGGGTGAAGACGCCGAACCATGGGCGGTGGATAAAATCAGCCTGACCCTAACGCCTAAAGCTGAATGGCAACAAATGTTTCATGATGCCTGGCTGATGCATCGTGAATTTTTATTCGACCCAGCTATGCGGGGTGTCGATTGGGGCAGTACCAAAAAGCGTTATCAGCCTCTAGTCGACAGAGTGACAGACAGATTTGAGCTCGATGATGTACTGGCGCAACTGATTGGTGAATTGTCGGTATTGCACTCGCAAGTGCGAGGCGGTGATTATGCCAAAGCCAGTGAAAGCAGCAAAGCCGCCAGCCTTGGTGCTGAATTTATCAGCCGTAATGGCAAACTGATGCTGCAGACTATTTATCAGACAGACCCGGATTTACCTGCTGTAGCCAGTCCACTCAATAGCGCTGGAGTGGAACTCAAAGCAGGCGATAGTGTAGTGGCTGTGAACGGTAGAGCGGTCGCTACAGTGTTGGATCTGCATCAGGCCTTACAGCAGCAACAAGGTCAGCAAGTACTGTTGCAGTTCGAGCGCGACGGCAAAAGCTTTAAAAAAGTGGTAGTCCCCGTCAGCCCACAACAAGAACAAACATTAAGGTATCAGCACTGGGTACAGCAGAAAAAGCAGCAGGTAGAGCAGCAAGGTCAACAACAGCTGGGGTATTTGCATTTGTACGCCATGACCGCCGGCGATATTAGCAACTTTGCCCGTGAGTTTTATGCCAACGTGGATAAACCCGGTTTGATTATTGATGTGCGCCGTAACAGAGGCGGCAATATCGACAGCTGGGTGATTGAAAAGCTGTTACGTAGGGTTTGGGCCTTCTGGCAACCCACTCAGGGCAAAGCCTATGGCAATATGCAACAGACATTCCGTGGCCAGTTGGTGGTACTGACCGATCCTCTGACCTATTCAGATGGCGAAACTTTTGCCGCTGGTGTGAAAAGTTTAGGGTTGGGTCCGGTAGTTGGACAACAAACTGCGGGTGCCGGCGTCTGGTTGTCGGGCCGTAACTTATTGGCTGATATGGGCGTGGCACGGGTTGCAGAGACAGCACAGTTTGATAGAGACGGCCGCTGGATCATCGAAGGCCGGGGTGTCAGTCCTGATGTGTGGGTCGACAACCTGCCTTATGCCAGTTTTAACGGCCAGGATGCACAGTTATCTTATGCCATCAGTCTGTTGCAAAAACAGTTGCAGGAAAAAGCCGTATCAGAACTGAAAGCCGAACCCGTAAAACCCGGCATAGCCAAAGATGCACAAAAGCTAAGCTGGTAATATACCCGTCGTACTTGAAGTTGCAGCTTTGTTGACAGCGTGAGACCCCAGTCACATAGGTAAACTATGTGACTGGGGTCTCACGCTGTTGTCGCCTCCCTGATATTCCAGGTTACTTGGGTATAAACTCAAAATGGGGGAGAAAGCAGGTTACGAAAAAACGTAATGGGTTTTTGTCCTGCCGTTGGATGTAAGCGCTTTACATTTTTCGGTTTAACTGGTATCCAATTGAAATAATTCATTATTGGATAAAAGTCATGAAACTTAAACTGCTGTGTTTTTCTGTCGCCTTTTGTAGTTATGCCACGCTGGCAGCCGACTGGCAGGCTTTGCTGGATAAAAATTTGAGTCAGTGGGATACCTACTTAAGTTATAAACACAAAGAGTCGTACGATGGTTCAGTGCCCAAAGATGAGCAGGGTAAACCTATTGCGCCTATAGGTTTAAATACAGGCAACGATTTATACAAAGTATTTACCATGCTTGAGGAAAATAATGAGCCTGTGCTTCGAGTCAGCGGTGAAATTTATGGTGCTGTCACCAGTAAAAACTCTTACAAAAACTACCACTTAAAACTGCAGTTTCGCTGGGGGGATAAAAAGTGGCCACCTCGCCTGAATAAACTCAAAGACAGCGGTATTTTGTATCATGCTGTAGGCGAACATGGGCAGGAGTATTTCCGTTCCTGGATGATGTCGCAGGAATTTCAGATCATGGAAGGTCATAATGGCGATTATTGGCAACAGGCCAATTCAGCTATTGATGTGCGCGCTTTTATGCCTGAGTCCATTATGAATGCGGTAGCTGATGAAACTCAGCCTTTTCTGAAAGTCGGTAAAGGCGAAGAGTTGCAGGGGTTTGTCTTACGTAAAGACAACCATGAAAAACCAGCAGGGCAGTGGAATACGCTGGAGCTGATTAGTTTTGAAGGCCAAAGTCTGCATATCGTCAATGGTCATGTGGTGATGGTGTTGCGCAATTCCCGGTATGTTACACCGGACGGTAAAACCAAGCCTTTAGTCGAAGGTAAAATTCAGTTGCAAAGTGAAGCAGCAGAAATTTTTTACAAAGACGTGCAAATCAAAGCGCTTGATCAGATGCCAGCTGAGTATGCCCGGTTGTTTTTGTAATGTTTTAGCAAAAAGAGGCCGCCACAGGCAGCCTCTTTGATTTGAGAAAAGTTGTGGCCGAACTAGGGGTCAGAATTTGTATCCGACGTTCAATACCGCCACGGTTTTGTTATCGCCTTCACGACGCCCGTTCTGATGCTCTGCAGTGCCTAAGCCGCCACCTAAAGTCCAGCCTCGACCATTAAAGCCGTTAAAGTGGTAGTCATAAGTCGCCAGCAGCAAACTATCTGCATCAAATACATCGGACTCTGACGCATACTGCGCACCAAAAACGTGCTGACTGCTGACCGATGGCGCCAGATGAAAACCGACAGCAGCGCCATTTACGCCGACACCGACATACAGAGCCATATTGTTTTCGCGATAGATAAACTTACCGCCTAAATCGCCATACTGTGAACCAAAACCTGCCGCCGGGATAAATTCGCCCGCCTGCACTGTGGCTGTGAACGCCGCAGTAAGTACCAGCGCTGTGAGCGCTACTTTCATTTTCATTGGTAGTCAACCTCTGTTGGATTTTGTATCTGATGTCATGGAGTGACAAAACGGCGGCAGTCTATCTTTGCGAAATGAACGGTAGCTTACTGGTATTGAAAAAGTATCTTGAGGCCGATTTGGAAAAATCTTCTGAGTGAAAAAGTAAAGATTCAGTTCAGCCAGCGCTCATTTTTCGTAGGTTAGGCTTGCAATTCGCCTGCTGTTGGGAAGTCCGAACCTTACCCGGCAGTGTCAACCAAAAGAAGACAGGAGTGCATCTTATGAGTGCAATCAAACAACAGCAAAGTGCGCAACCCTATGACTACAGCGCCCGAACCATCAACGAAGCATTAACTCAACAGGAACGCAGAGCATTAAGCCTGATTTGGCGGGATGACGACAGTGACGTTGTAAACACAAAACGTCGTGAAACTGCGGTTGAGCATTGCGCTGAGCTCGGCTACAACTGATTTTTTAAGCGCTGCAGGACATCTGCCCGCACTGAGCTAAAGCAGGGGTAGCTAAAGCATAACCCTGCTACTCCCGCTATTTTGCCTGTGTCCTGGCGTTCACCACTGTGCACATCTGGCGTTTGCCTGCTGAGTATCACTGCGGGTGATCACGGGTGTGCTCCGTCAGCTTGGTACAACTTCAGTTGCTGCATCAGTTGCCAGACGCTTTGTGGTTGCTCTGTGGCCTGCAAATAATCACCAACTTTTTGCCGCTGAGCGGCAGATTTATTTTGCGATAGTTTCATTTTTCCAAGCCAACTGCTGACATCGATCCGCACGCCACAGATAGCATGCACCAGCTTTTGTTGATACTCAGCCGCTTGCTGCAGATCTGGCGCAGAAAAACTTTCTTGCCTGCGCACTAAATCCAGCGTTTGCTCCGTATTCAAGGTAAAGGCTGTGCCTTTGAGTTCCACCAGACTGTAGTTCCAGGTGGACACCGCATCTTCTTCGTCATAACAGTCAGCGGCGACAAACGCATGTGGGCCCATAATCACAACCTGTACTTGCTGTTGATCAAGCTGCTTTAACTGTGGATTGTTGCGGGCTAGGTGACAATAAGCCGTAAGTCGTTGCTCTTGCCAGTCGAATAAAAAAGGCAGAGGGCTGTACAGCAGTTCCGGCTTGCTGCTGAGCAGTAAACCAAAATAGTTTTGCTGCAGAAAAGCCTGGATCTGTGGCTGATCGTCAGTGTGAAAATGTTTAGGCAAATACATGATTTTTAGAGTTCTCTTTTGATCACAAAGGCATTGTGACATAACTGATAGCCGACTTTGGGGTAGTACCGCATTGCACTTTGCGCACTGTGCAACAACTGCTGTACTTCAGGTCCTGTGACGTGTTGCACCTGACGTAATAATTCTTTGCCAATGCCTTGATGTTGCGCGCTTTTATCCACCAGCAAATCACAGATATAAACCACCCAGGCTTTGTCCGTCATACAGCGGGCTAAGCCCACCAACTTGCCCTCTTGCCGTGCAGTCACCAATAAATTGGCGCTGGCTAGCAGAGTCGCCATCCGGCTTGGATTGTCTATGGGTCTGTTAATGCCAGAGGCTTTATATAAAGCCAGCATTTCTTCCAGATCAAAACCGGACTCTACTTGATAACTCAGCATGCAAACTCCTCCTGTGCTTGTGTTGGTTGCTGTTTTATCGTTAAACTGGTCCTGTTGAAAGTGCCAGTTTTGTTAAAGTGAGAGATCCAGTTTGCGAATTGAGCTTGGAAGTTTTTTCCTGTCCGGTCAGGGGACTTTGCAACAACAGTTGTATCAGGCACTGCGCGAAAAGCTATTAACGGCGCAGTGGCCAAGCAGTGCCTTGTTGCCATCCAGCCGGCAGTTAGCCAATGAACTGAATCTAAGCCGCAACACTATTAATCAGGTGCTACAGCAGTTAGTCGCAGAAGGTTATCTGCAAGGACAACCAGGGCGAGGTTATCTGATTGTATCTACAGCTCCTGATCAGTTTTTTCAGGCCAGCAGTGGGCCTTTCAAAGCTGCCGAAACCGAGATGGAGCTGTTTGATTATGGCATCCGCCTGAAGTCCGGACCTGCATCTGGTTTGTTGCAACCAGGAGTGCCGGATTTAGCTGCTTTTCCTTTTGCGTTGTGGCAAAAGTTGACTCAGCGTCACAGTGGCAGAGCCGCCTTGGCGGGTATGGCTGATGTGATGGGGTATTTGCCACTACGTCAGGCACTGAAAGATTATTTGCGCCAGTCTCGTCAGGTGTTGTGTGACGAGGACAGTATTCTGATCACACCCGGTGCTCAGGCCGCTTTGTTTGTCGCAGCAAAATTAGTCAGCAAAGCCGGAGATAAAGTGGCGATGGAGTCACCGGGCTATCCGCGTCTGCATCAGGCGTTGCAGTTATCCGAAGCCGACATTCACTACATTGATGCCAGTTCAGATCAGGGGATTGCAACCTCAGCACTGCATCAGCTTCAGGGCTGCAAAGCTTTGTTTGTCACCCCAGCCCACCAATACCCTATGGGTGGCATTATGCCGCTGACAGAGCGGTTACAGTTATTGGAGTGGTCGAGACAACAACATTGTGTATTGGTCGAAGATGATTACGACAGTGAGTTTCAGTTCAAACACAGGCCTATTGCCAGTTTACAGGGGTTAGCTCAGGGGCAGGGCGTGATTTACGTCGGATCCTTTAGTAAAACCTTATTTCCTGCACTGAGGTTGGGATATCTGGTGCTGCCTCAACAGTGGATGCCTAAAGCGGCAGCTTTACTGCAGGCTCTGTATGGTGATGTGGCTTTAGTGCCTCAGGCCGTGACTGCAGATTTTATACTGGAGGGGCATTTTGGCCGGCATTTACGGAAAATGCGGCAGTTGTATCAGCACAAACAACAGTATTGCCTCAACCTGATCAGAGAGTTTTTACCCGACGCCATCTTGCATGCTCGATATGCAGGCTTACATCTGTGTATTGAGTTTCCTTACAGCATAGCGGATCAACAATTAACTGCTGAACTGGTAAAGCGCGGTTACAGAATACAGCCTTTAAGTCGTTATGTGTTTTCAGGTATCAAGCGTACAGGTTTAGTCATAGGGCTTGCTCATACCACGGAGCAGCAGTTAATAGTGGCTGTAAAGTTGATTGCACTGCTAGTGCCTTGCTACAAAGATGCTGGTGAACTGGAATAGATTGCATAATTTGCAAATGGGAATTATTATCATCTAAGTTGTTTATTTACGCTGTTACATCTGATGATAAAACCTGAGCAAAAAAATGCAGCCGCCAAATTGATCAAAACCACCCGACAGTGGCTTGGGCTTTTTATTGTAATAACCGGAGCTGTACTACTGATGTTGGAGGGGATTGCGGTCTTACCGCTCTAATACTCAAGCCTGGCCTGAACCTGGCAAACTAACCAGACGAACCCCGCACTGTGTTCAGCTCTCTTGTTGTTCTGCTGTACACTGATTACAATCGCCGCCATTTGAGTGAATGAGTTGGAGTTGTGATGAATAAAAGTCTTTTGACCAATCTATTGTCTTTGATAGTGATGGCCTGTGGCTGGTTTTTCGCGCTGCCCTGGTTATGGGCTATGGGATTGTTCGCATTTTCAGGGGCCGTAACCAACTGGCTGGCTATTCATATGTTGTTTGAAAAAGTGCCACTGCTGTATGGCTCAGGCGTCATTCCGGCGCGTTTTACTGAATTTAAACAGGGCATTTATGATTTGATCATGGGGCAGTTCTTTAGCAAAGAAAATCTGCAACGTTTACTTGCAGAGCAGCATGAACAGGACGCCGTGAGCTTAAAACTTGCTCCGGTGATTGAAGCTATCGACTTGTCTCCAGCCTTTGATGCCCTGCTTGAAACTGTGCAGAAGTCCTCTTTGGGTGGCATGCTGGCTATGTTTGGTGGTGCTCAGATGTTAGTGCCGTTAAAACAACCTTTTATTGAAAATTTGAGTCGTTCTTTAGTTGAGCTGGCGGACAGTCCGGACGTACAACAGCAGATTAAAAATCAGCTGCATCAGGGTGATACTATTGATCTGCTGCAACCTAAAATTGCTGCTGTAGTAGAAGCTCGTTTAGCGGAGCTGACGCCTGCGATGGTCAAAGACATAGTGCAACAGATGATCCGTCAGCATTTAGGCTGGTTGGTGGTATGGGGCGGTGTGTTTGGGGCCTTGATTGGCTTGTTAAGTAGTATTGTCCCTGCGATTTAATGGCTTAGACCGCAGGGGAAGCCTGAACTTTGCCCTGCTGTTCTTTTAACCACCATTTCAGGGCGGTCAGGGCAGATAAATTTCGCCTTTTAAATACAGCCTGGCCTGACCGGATACCTGCACCCGGTCTGACTTGAGTTCACAGCGTAACACTCCACCCCGTGCCGAGGCCTGATACGCCATCAGTTGGTTTTTCCCTAACCTGTCTGCCCAGTAAGGTACTAGACCGGCGTGAATGGAGCCTGTGACCGGATCTTCATCGCCACCATTGGCGGGCCAGAAATAACGGGAGACAAAATCGTAGTCTGTGCCTGCTGCCGTTGCGACTACATCGTAAGGGGCGAGCTTTTTAAGCTCTGAACTGACTGTGCAGAGTTGTTTTACCTGCTGCTCGTTATCATAAACGGCAAAATAAGCCTGCGCACTGCGCAATACTAAAGTCGGAGTAATGGATAAACCAGTAAGCAATGCTTCTGGTGCATCAACAGCACTGGCCAGACGTTTGGGAAAATCCATTTGGATCCAATTATCTTTTTGCTTGCTTACCATTAAGTCACCTACAGCTAAAGTACTGAATTTAAGCTCAGTACTGTCAGTTTGACTAAACAAGACAAAAGCGGCAGCTAAAGTGGCGTGACCACAAAAATCAATTTCAGTGACTGGAGAAAACCAGCGGATCTGATAGTGATCCTCAGCAAGCTTTAGTATAAAAGCCGTTTCTGACAAGTTGTTTTCAGTGGCAATCTGTTGCATCAGTTCAGGACTGATGGCTTGAGATACAGGCACTACCGCCGCATAGTTCCCCTTGAACAACTGATCGGTAAACGCATCGACCTGATAAATGGGCAGTTTCATCTGTGTCTTCCCTCGTTTGAGCTTAAGTTGCTGCATCATAACTCAGAAAAATGCAGCCTGATGGCTGAACTTGCTTATAATGGAGCCGTTTTTTTATGAGGGGGTTTGATGAAAGTTATAATGTCAGTGTTGTTGGCCGGTCTGTTCGTTTGTGCCTCTGTCTCTGCCAATGAGGTGGATATGGAAAAAACCATGAAACAAATGGCGCTGAGTTTTAAACAAGCAAAAGATGCTCAATCTGTTGAACAAATGACGGTTGCTATCGCAAGTTTTGAAGCGCAGGTCCAGCTGGCACAGCAAGCCAGCTTCGCACCTGAAAAAGCCGAGTTGTATCAAAAGGGACTCAAAGAGCTGGCACTTGAGGTGGATCAAACCCAATTATTGTTGGAAAAAAATGACTTAGTAGCGGCACAACAACAACTGCAAAAGCTGGATGAGCTGCGCAAACAGTATCATAAGCACCGCAAGCCAAGTTTCTGGCAGCTGATTTTTGGCTAATGCTGCGCAGTAGAGACTAAATACAGACAATGAATCACAGATTGTTATTATCACATGCAGCAGACGGGCGCTTTTGAGGAGCTATCACCATGCGTTTATTGTCTATCGCGATTTTATGTTGTTCCTATGGCAGTTGGGCCGCTTGTCCTGGTCAGTTTGACAGCAGCACTGACCAGCAATGGAATCAGTTTCGTTTGCACTCAGACGTGAAACGTCTGGGTCCCTTGCTGGCTGAAGAGTTTGTATTAACGCATTCGGATGGCCGAGTGGAAAACAAGCACAGTTATTTACAGGATTTGGCCAGCAGCAACAGGGTTAACAGCCAGATTGAAAACTTTGATGTCCAGATCCGTTGTTTTGAAAATACAGCAATAGTCACAGGAAGAACTCTGCAGCAAGGGATATCTGCTGGCAAAAAATGGCAGGGTGAATTCCGCTTCACCCGCCTTTGGTTTTATCAGAATAATCAATGGTTGCTGCAGGCTTCACACTCCTCTCGTTTGCGTTAACTGGTTTTTCCAACCCTATCTGAAGTATATTGCACACAATTCAATTGAGTCGGGTCAGATCATGAGTGCTGAAAAAGAAGATTATTTAGTGCTGGAAAAACAGCTGTGTTTTTCGTTGTACAGTGCAAGCCACAGACTGGTGCGCAGCTATCGACAGTTACTTGAACCTCTGGATTTAACCTATCCACAGTACTTAGCCATGTTGGTGCTGTGGCAGCAGAGCGAACTTAATGTCAAAGAATTAGGCGAAAAATTGCATCTGGATTCAGGCACTTTAACTCCTCTGTTGAAAAGGCTGGAAAACAAAGGCTTAGTTAGCCGAACCCGCAGTCAGCTTGATGAGCGTGTGGTACACATCCACTTGACTGAACAAGGCAAGGCGTTAAAAAACCAGGCCAGCCATATTCCTGTGGCTATATTTCAGCAGTCCGGTTTGCCTTTAGCGCAGTTACTTGAGTTGAAACAAAGCTGCGATTTGTTGTTTCAGCAGCTGGACACCTTGTAATACTCTGCTGCATCCCCATCTTATATTGCAGATCCTTGCAAAGGGCAGGATGATTTCAATGAGGCAAAGACTATGAGTTTATCTTTTTACAGTGCGTCAGTTCCGGTGTTCAAGCAGTTTCTTACCAGCTTAAAAGATTTATTAGCTAAAGCCGAAAAATTTAGTCAGCACAAAGAATTAGACGATGCAGTATTGCTGCAGTCGCGTTTGTATCCTGATATGTTTCCGTTGGTGCGTCAGGTGCAAATTGCTGCCGATTTCGCTAAAAGTGTCTCAGCTCGTTTAGCTGGCGTTGATGTACCAGCCTATGAAGACAATGAGCAGACTTTTGCACAGTTACAGCAACGTCTGGATAAAACTCTGGCTTTTCTGGACACTTTAACTGCAGAACAATTTGCCAATGCTGCAGACAAAGAAATTGTTTTGCGTCCGGGCACGGCCAAAGAAAAACGTTTTACTGGCACTCAGTATTTAGCTCACTATGGTTTGCCACAGTTTTATTTTCACGTCACCACAAGTTATGCCCTGCTGCGACATAATGGTGTTGAAGTCGGCAAAAAAGATTATATGGGGCAAATCTAAATTTCCTCAGGCCATCAGGGGGGCTGCGTTGTCTCTATGCAACGCTGATTTGTCGGGATCCTAAGAGAAACAGCGGCGACTTAAAAAGCTGCTGTTTCTGTATTTACTTGAAGTATAAAATACCTTCCACGGCTTCCGTATTGATATTGTGGTAATGCTTTAGAATCATTTGCCACTTCTCCGCGATAAACTGTTGTTGGCCACTGCGCCTGAATTTTTCTGCTGCTGTTTTCCAGCGTTGCATCAGTTTTGGGTTGGTGCCTGATTTAGACATTAATAAATACACGTCAGAGCTTTTCAGGGTGTAAACCGATTTTACATCTGTGGTTTCGAGACCTTCCTCCCACAATAAATGCTGAATTCCCTGGCTTTCATAGGCAATTAAATCCAATCGGCCTGACCGTAATCTGTGGATATTTTGTTGATGATTCACAGAAGGATGTAAATTACCAAAACCCTGCTCAGTCAGCCATTCCTCTCTGATATCACCACGCACCACTCCTATGGCCTGTACTTTACGCAATTGTTCCAGTGACTCAATGTGAACAGGATTTGAACTTAACGCATACACTGACCAGGCCTTAGTACTCAATTGACCCAGCCAATAAAACTCATCTTCTCTTTTTGGGGTTCTGGAAAAACTAAACAGCACTACATTAGGTTCAGTGCGGGCTATATGAATGGCCCGTGCTTCGGGCAAAACTTCGATTATAGTTTTGTCGTCCAGGCTTCGCTGAATAGCCTGCACCACCTCAACAGAAAAACCAGTAAGTTGGCCATGACTATCCAGATAGCTGGCTGGAGGCTCGACGACTGTGATAATACGAAGGGGCTTGCCGTAAAGTGCAAAGCTGGTTAGAAAAAAGAAAATAACGCCAACAATCCATCGCATGTTTTGCGTTCTCGAAAAAAATACTACTCTAGGTATAGTCAGATTTATTAGCTCTGACAACTTATGAAAGTTTGAGGAGACGTTTAAGTTGTGCTGTTGGCAATAAGATAATCACATTACCTAACGCCACTATAGAAACACCAATCAGTGCAAACCAGCTCCAGTGGTAATTTTCAAAAAGAGTAGAGATACCTAAAGCCACTATAGGAAATAGCACCATGGTATAGGCGGCTTTAGCTGGGCCAATACGTCCAACTAAGGTAAGGTAAGCGCCAAAAGCCAAAACGGAGCCGAATAGCGACAGATACAACAAGGACAAGTTAAACTGAAGACTGGTATCAAATACAGGCATAATACCTTGCACTAAAGCCAAGACCGCCATCATAGCTGCGCCGTAAGTCATGCCAAATACATTACTCTGCACCACTGGCAGCTGTTGCTGTTGGTTTTTCGATGAGAGCATATTGCCAAGTGATGCAATATAAGTCCCAGCGATACTCAAGACTAAACCCCAGAACGCAGAGCCGTTGCTCTCCAACCCTGCCAGTTCAGGCCAGAATACAAAAGCTATACCGAGGATACCTAACAAAGCCCCCAGTAGTGTTTTCATTTCAATAGGGCGGCCAAAAAACAGAGCGCCATTGAGAATATTCATCAGCACTATGCTGGAAAACACCACAGCTATCAGACCGCTGGTCAGGTCTGAAGTCGCCAGGTAAATCAGCAGGTAATTTAAACAGAACAAAAACAATCCCTGCAGAGCCATCCAGCCATGCTGGCGGCGACTGAAACGCAGCGGCAGTTTGCGCCACAGGCACCAAAACCAGAGCAAGAGGGCAGCTAAACCAAAACGATAGGTAATGGACCACATTTCCGGCACATCGCCAAGCTGAAACTTAATTGCAAAAAAAGTCGAGCCCCAAATCAACACTGTGGCCAGATACAAAGTAATGGAATGGGTCAACATACAGCCTCAGGAAAATCGGAGTTTAATCAGCGTGTTGAACAGTTTTTGCCAGTTTCTTCTGGAAGTCGCGTTGTACTATAGCCAGGGCTGACAAGACTGTTTCTGTAGGCAAATCCTGCTGCTCTAGCAACAGGATCAGTTCTACAGCCAGTTGCACCTCAAAAGGGGCATCAGATAAAGCCGGAGTCTCAGCTTTTGTCACGTTGGGTATCTAAGAAAGCTTTGGCTTTGGTGACCGCTTCGCGTACTTTCATCACCATTTCAAAACGTTCAGTCTGAGGTAAGTAAAACGCCATGTCGACTTCATAACGAATATATTTGGGCGGCAACTGATTTAGCACTATGCAGCACAAGTCAGCCAGATATTCAGTGTCGTATTCATCATCCAGACGCAATTCAACCAAATGATCAAGCAGAAGTTTTTCGTAATAGTTATGGATATCGTCATCTAACTTCATCTGTTACTCCTCGTGTGCCTGAACCTTGTGCTCTGGCCCCTGATTATTTTCACTTAGCATAATCAGTTCAGGTATAAAACGCTACCAGCAGATGTTAACTTCAGGTCCTACTGATAGAATAGCGCGGTCAAAACAACAGGCTGTGGCCTAAGATTAAAAAAATGCAAAAGAATACAACCCCTTGTTACTACGGTGACTATCTGCAACTGGACAAGATTTTAACTGCCCAGGCGCCTGAAAGTGCGAAGTATGCCAATGAAGCTCATGATGAAACTTTATTTATTGTGGTGCACCAAGTCTATGAATTGTGGTTTAAGCAGGTACTACATGAACTTAAAGCTGTACTTGGCGTGTTTGCCGGCGACGAAGTCAAAGATCAGCAACTGACAGGTGTAGTACATAAGCTGAAGCGGGTTATTACCATCCAGCAACTGATGAATCAGCAAATTGGCGTGATGGAAACCATGACTCCTCAGGACTTTATGTCGTTTCGTGACTATCTGGTGCCAGCTTCCGGTTTTCAAAGCGTGCAATTTAAAATGCTGGAAATTGGTTTGGGTTTAAAAAGCGAATATCGCATCGACTTTGATAAGAATTCCTTTTACAGCAGATTAAATGAAAAAGACCGGTTGTTTCTAGAAGGCTTGGAAACTCAGCCAAGTTTATTTGAACAGGTGGAGAAATGGCTGGAACGTATGCCATTTCTACAATTTGGTGATTTCAGTTTCTGGCAGATGTACCAGAGCGCGACAGAAATAATGCTGAATGAAGACGAAAGCACTGTGTTGTCGATAGAGCAGATTGCTGAACACGAACGTGAAATGCAGCTCAAAGAAATCATCAATACCAGAGCCAAATTTGCCGCTTTGCTGGATAAAGACAAATATGCGGAACTGCAGCAACAAGGCAGTTTCCGCTTAAGTCAGCGTGCTATGCTGGCGGCCTTGTTTATTACCTTGTACCAGGAAGAGCCTGTGTTTAACCTGCCATATCAGGTACTGACCTGCCTGACAGAGATCGATGAAAATATGACGATCTGGCGCTACAAACACGCCATGATGGTACAGCGTATGCTGGGGACTAAGATTGGCACTGGTGGTTCGTCTGGCCATGACTACCTAAAACGCACTACAGAAAAGAACCGTATCTTCACCGATTTATTCCATATGGCGACGTTCTTACTGCCAAAATCGGATTTACCTGAATTGCCTTTGGCAGTACGCAAACAGCTGGGGTTTTATTTCTCAGGTGCACAGCAGATTTAGAATCACCAAATCTGTAGCTTCAGGTACTAAGAATATCTGCCCAAAGTAATTGATGTTGCAGTGAGGCGGCAAGCGAGTGAGACCCCGGGAGCATAGTTCACTATGTGACTGGGGCGAAAGCGCGCTGCCAACAAAGCTGCAGCTTCAAGTACGAAGGGCATGAAACCAGCGGTTTGTATTTGGTAACGGCAAACCGCTGATTTTAAAGGCCGCATAAAACAGCTGCAGATGAATTTGAGTTAAAGCCTCGAGATCACGCTGATAACCGCCGCCAATCACAGCCGCTACCGGAATGCCGCGCTTGTGACATTCGTTGAGTACATACCAGTCCCGCTCTGCCACTCCTGCTGTACTGATATGTAAAAGCCCTAAATCATCCTGCTGATGAATGTCGATACCTGCATCATAAATCACTAAATCCGGTTGATGGATGCGCAGTAAATAATCCAGACTTTGCTGCACTGCTGCCAGATATTCGTCGTCTGTGCAGGCTGTGGGCAAGCCTAAATCCCAGCTCGATTGCTGCTTGCGGGCAGGGAAGTTTTTTTCACCATGCAAAGAGGCTGTAATGATGGCTGGTTCATTTGCAAAAATTGCGGCAGTGCCATCGCCCTGATGTACGTCACAATCAAAAATCAGCACCTTATCCACGCCCTGAGTTAAGGCATAACGTGCCGCCACAGCTAAATCATTAAATAAACAAAAGCCACTGCCTTCACCAGCAAAAGCATGGTGGTAACCGCCACTTAAATGCAAAGCTAAACCTTGCTGCAGTGCAAGCTGTACCGTTTGCACTGTGCCGCCAACCGAGGTTAATGAGCGTGTTACCAATTGTTCTGACCAGGGGAAACCTATACGGCGCATGGCCTTGCTATCAAGCTGACCGGAGATGAGCTGCTCTGTATAAAACGGCTCATGCACTGACAATAACCGTTCAACGCTGGCGATTTGAGATGACGTG
Source organism: Rheinheimera sp. KL1 (assembly GCF_001275035.1). Taxonomy (NCBI): domain Bacteria; kingdom Pseudomonadati; phylum Pseudomonadota; class Gammaproteobacteria; order Chromatiales; family Chromatiaceae; genus Rheinheimera; species Rheinheimera sp. KL1. The sequence goes on along the minus strand of NZ_LAMX01000023.1, from coordinate 7,017 downwards.
AATTGATCAGCCGGCACACCCAACTCCAATAAGGCCTGATACAAAGCCTGATATTTGCCTATCGGATAACGGTGTTTAAAAGGCAAGTCAAGCTTGCTGTAAATAGGGTGATAAATCAGCCCCAGCGGTTTTGTTCGGACCACTGAATTTCTACCTCTAATTCACTGATGGCTTTGCGACAACGACCTAAACGGGCGTGAATAGCCAGCACTCTGTCGGCACTTGTATCCGCAGAACCGCCGGACAACTGACGTTGCTCCAGTTCCAGCATATCCAATAAGCGTCTTTCATAACCCTGATACTCAGACAGTTGCTGATAAAGCTCTTGCGTTGAGCGACGTAGTTGTCCCACCATAGCCTGAGCTTGTTCTGATGCATTAGGTGAGGTGGGGCGTTTTTTGCTTTTACCCGGTAAATAACGTAAGTCTTTGGTTTGAAAAGCCCGACTTAAGGCTTGAATTTGGGCGCTGAGTTTAGCCGCTAAAGCCTGAGCTGAGCCAGTGCGCTGTTCTGAGCTGGCTTTGAGGCGTTTGAGCATAGCTTCAGCTTCCAGCACATAGTCGGTTAAAAAAGGCGAATGGGATTGAAACAAGTCACTATCAAACCAGGCTTTTTGTTGCCAGCTGCTTTGTTTACCGTCAATCACTTTGGCTTGTTCAGTCAGTTGCTTTAGTTGTTGCTCAAGCGCTGCCAATAAGTCTTTCATCCATTGCTCCAGGCTTGCCATAACAAGCGGGCCGTAATAGCCAATACCATAGTTAAAAACAGCGGCCGGATAAATTTACTGCCAAAACGTATCGCTGAACGGGCACCAAAATAAGAACCGAGCATTAAACAAGCACCCATCGCAAGGCCCAATGCCCAATAAATATGGCCAAGCCAGGCAAAAGTCACCAGCGCAAAGATGTTGCTGACACAGTTCATCGAACGCGCGACACCGCTGGTGAGCAGTAAGTTAATTTTATACAGCGCCATGGTCGACACCATCCAAAACGAACCTGTGCCTGGACCTGCCAGACCATCATAAAACCCTAAGGTAAAGCCCTGAGCTCTTTGCTGCCAGAAATGTTTAGGCGTCTGCTCTGGTAAGGTGAGTTGATCGTCTGGCTGCATTTTTACCAGCAGGCTGTACAAAGCAGCAATGACAATAAAAAACGGAATAATACGTTCCAGCCATTCTTTGCTGATTAAATCCACCACTAAAGTGCCACAAGTTGCACCAATAGCAGTGAATATCAGAGCAGTACGCCAAAATTGTGGGTCAAACAGTTTACGCCTGTAATAAGTAACGGATGCGGTAATAGAGCCAAAAGTGGCAGCCAGTTTGTTAGTGCCTAATACCAGATGAGGCGGTAAACCTGCAGTGAGTAAGGCGGGGACTGTCAATAAACCTCCGCCTCCGGCCACTGCATCAATAAAACCTGCAACTAAAGCGACTGCACATAAAGCAGCGACTACCCAGAGGTCTAAACCTAATTCCATTGTTATTCTTCAATAGTTCGTGAAAAAGGGGGCAAGGCGTTGAGCATGGCTTTGCCATAAGTTTTGGTTACCAGGCGTCTGTCTAAAATAACAATGCGGCCATGGTCCATCTCCTGACGTAACAGTCTACCACAGGCTTGCACTAGTTTTCGTGCTGTGGCTGGTACAGTCATTTGTAAAAACGGGTTGCCACCGCGTTTGGTAATAGCTTCAGATAAAGCTTCTTCCAAAGGTGAGGAGGGCACGGCAAAAGGCAATTTGGTGATCACCAGATTGGTTAGCAAAGCCCCAGGTAAATCCAGACCTTCGGAGAAGCTTTGGGTACCACATAAAATACTACCTTCGCCAGCTTTGACTTTCAGCGCGTGAAGCTCCAGTAACGACTGACGTGAGGCTTCTCCTTGTACTAAAAAAGACCAGCCTTTAGCTCGGAGCGCCTCTACGACTTTTTGCATTTGCCAATACGAAGCAAACAGCAGCAGGTTCCCTGCGGTTTTATCTATGTACTGTGGCAGTTTTGCTATTAATTCATCAGTAAAAGCATCACTGCTGGGGTCCGTTTGCATTTTTGGCAGCAGCAGACGGGCTTTTTGTTGATAATCAAATGGTGAGTCAACTTTGAGTGTTTGCAAACCCGGATGCTGGGAAAGTCCCAACTCCTGTTTGATATAGTCAAAACTATTCAGGGTGGTTAAGGTGGCAGAACACAGCACTGTGGCAAAGGCCTGACTGAATAATAAATCGTCCAGTAAAAAGCTGACAGACAAAGGACTGGCATAAGCGCTGCTTTGCTGATGTTCTTTTTGATCTTGTGTGACCCAACGCGCCTGATTGACATGTTTTTGCTGCGGTACTGAATACAGTCGCCAAAGTTCCGATTGCTGCTCAAATCGGTGTTCTATAGCGGTGAGTTCGAACTGCAGCGGCAGGACCAGCTTAGTTGCGATTTTATGTTCAGTCGCAGCTTCAGATAAAAACTGTTGTAATTTCTCAACAGCAGATAGAGCTTTGCTACTTAACTCGGCTAATTGGTCTGCATTGGAGGCAAAAGTCTCAGGCAATACCGCATCGGCAAAACGATAATGTGGTTCTTTAGCAAACCAAGAACTTTGATTCAATTCAATCTGATGTTGCACAGGTTTGAGCTGCTTTAAAAAGTCGCTCGCTAGCTCATCGAGTTTTAACACTTCGGTCATAGCACCATGTTGCGGTAAGACTCCTGCCAACTGCTGCGTGGTCTTTTTTAGCTTTTCCAGATACTGGACCGGGAAACTCAGCGGCGCATGTGCTGAAAAGAAATCACGACCGCTGTCGGGTAAGTGATGGGCTTCATCTATGACATATATACAGTCGGCGGGCTCTGGCAATATTTGCGATCCTGCATCTAAATCAGCTAGTAACAAGGCATGATTGACGACCAGCACAGTGCTGCCCTCTATCTCAGCACGAGCTAAATGAAAAGGGCATTGATGGTGCACTGAGTTCGCTTTGCTGCAATGCGCAGGATCAGAAGCTATGGCATACCAATGTTCATCTGCTATTGGTTCCTTTAAGCTGTCTCTGTCACCTAACCAATGACGTTGCTGCCAGTTGCTAAGTAACTGCTGTAATAAAGGAGCTGGCGCCGTGCTTTGAAATAAAGGCAGTAAATCGGGTTGTTGTAGTTGCTGACGAATTTTTTCGACACAGGCATACCTTTGCCTGCCTTTCACCAGACAAAATTCAAATTTAAGACCGCTGTGTTTCAGGAAGAAAGGTAAATCTTTTTGCACCAGCTGTTCTTGCAAAGCGACAGTTGCTGTTGCTATCACCAGTGTTTTCTTTTGCTTTAATACAAAAGGAATAGCAGCCATCAGATAAGCCAGAGATTTACCTGTGCCAGTGCCTGCTTCTACTAATAGGGTTCTGTCATAGCTGTGATAACTTCCGGCCAGAGTGTTGGCAATCTCAGCCACCATTTTATTCTGGCCAGGTCTGGGTTGGTAATTCGTCAGATTGCTTTTGAGCTGTTGATGAATTTCACGAATTTGGTTTTTTAAAGCATCAGTAAGCATTAAAACATCTGGATAAAAAGACAGGGGTTTATGATAAGGCAGCTGTAACTCGAGCGCAATATCGATATCGAGGTGAAAATTTGAGCTTTTCGGTGCTAAATAAATGAAAAAAACTAATTTATAGGTGTATTGATTAGGTTTACGAAATTTTGCATTGAATCTTACCAGATTTCTATTTTGACCAAAAAGTGAGCGGTAATTGGGGGGGGATTGAGCTGTTTGGTACTGAATTTGAGACGAAAACTCAAAATATGTCCATTCTTTTCATCATGTCCGATGTAAAAAGTCTGGATCATCGGGCTCGTTGACAACAGTTGACGTAATCTGTTCCGTAAAAGCTGTTGACCACGCTGAAAAATTGCGTTTATTATCGAGTCGTTGTTTTCGGGGTCCGCCTCGATTGCGAAAAGTTCCGGAGTTCCAATCGCCGTAAAGGTTGGTCATCGTAAAAATAGAATCACTAGATAGTGGTCCAGGGAGAATAAAACATGTTTACAAATAATAAATTATCGAAGGCAGTGCGTTTAGCTGTTGCTTTTGGTGCAGCTTCTACAGCTGTTTTCGCCGGTGCAGTCGTTGCACAGGAAGCTGAAGAAGCAAAAGAAGTTGAACGTATTGAAGTTACTGGTTCACGTATCAAACGTACTGATATTGAAACTGCAAGTCCTATTCAAATTACTTCTGCTGAAGAGATTAAAGCTGCTGGTTATACCCGTATTGAAGATATGCTGAACAGCCTTCCTCAAATCGAAGCTTCAAGCACAGCCTTCACTGCTAACGGTACTTCTGGTACAGCTACATTAGATTTACGTGGTATCGGCGCTAACAGAACATTAGTGTTAGTAAACGGACGTCGTTTACAACCAGGTGGTCTGTACTCAAGCTCTGCTGACGTTAACCAGATCCCTGCAGCATTAGTTGAGCGTGTAGAAATTCTGACTGGTGGTGGTTCTGCAACTTATGGTGCTGACGCTGTTGCTGGTGTTGTTAACTTTGTAATGAAAGATGACTTCGAAGGCGTTGAGTTAAATGCCGGTTACTCAGGTTACCAGCACAAAAATGATAACAGCTTTATCCAAAGCAAAATGGATGCTGCTGGTTATGATTATGAAACAGGCAACTCTGGCTTAGACGGTAAAAGCAAAAGCCTTGACCTGACTGTTGGTGGTGCTTTTGACGGCGGTAAAGGTCATGCGACAGCATACGCATCATGGCGTCAGGTTGACGAGATGCTGCAAAAAGAACGTGATTACGCGTCTTGTGCATTAGCTGCCGGAACAGGAAACTGTGGTGGTTCTTTCACCAATGCCGTCCCTAACTTTGATATTTACCCAATTTTCAATGGCGAAACTGATTTTAACCAAAACGCGTTTTGGACCATTGAAGATAACGGTGGCACTACTCAGTTCTCTGAGGATGTTGGTGTTTATAACTTCGCTCCAGTTAACCACTTCATGCGTCCGGATGACCGCTTCACTTTAGGTTCCTTTGTACGCTACGAATTGAACGAACATGCTAACGTTTACACAGAAGTTAGCTACATGAACAACAGAACTATCGGTCAGATTGCTGAATCAGGTTTATTCTTCGAACCATTCGTTTTCGACGCTGATGCTGCTGTGTTCTCTGATGCACAGCGCGACCAGTTAGCTGCAGCTTTCCCTGGTGCAGACCAGTACTCAATCAGTATTGCAAAACGTAACGTTGAAGGTGGTGGTCGTACTGCTAACCTGGAACACAACTCTTTCCGTATCGTGACTGGTATGGACGGTATGATCAATGATACATGGTCTTATGACGTATCTTATCAATACGGTTCTGCAAGTTCGTCTGATGCATACAAAAACGACTTCTACATCAACTACGCTGGTACCCGTGTTGGTGCTTCTGGCGAAGAAGAGTGTGTTGGCGATTGTATCCCTTACAAAGTGTTTGAATTCGGTGGTGTAACGCCAGAAGCTGCTGCTCAGATGGCTGGTGCTGCTATCGCTACTGGTTTTACAACTCAGAAAGTATTTAACGCTTTCGTAACTGGCGAAACTGGTTGGACAGTTCCTGGTCACTCTTTACCTGTTGCTGCGGTAATTGGTGTTGAGAAACGTGACGTGTTCTTTGACCGTACCGTGGACACTATTTATGCTGAAGGTGCTTTATCTGGTCAAGGCGGTCCTACTCTGGATCTGCAAGGTGGCTATAAAGTAGAGGAAGTATTTGGTGAATTATCTGTTCCATTAGTTGAAGATGTCGCTGTTGCTGAGAACATTACTCTTGAATTAGGTGGTCGTTACTCAGACTACTCTACTTCTGGTGGCGAAAATGCATTCAAAACAGCAATCGACTGGTCAGTAAACTCTGAATGGAAATTACGTGCTAGCTACAACAAAGCTGTTCGTGCACCAAACGTGTCTGAATTGTTTGCAAGCCAGGGTCTTGGTTTGTGGTCTGGTTCAGATCCTTGTGCTGGTGACGATCCTGCTTTAAGTCAGGCTGAATGTGCTAACACAGGCGTAACAGCAGCTCAGTACGGTAATATCACTCCAAGTGCTGCTTCACAATACAACCAAATTGCTGGTGGTAACCCAGAGCTGACTCCAGAAGTGGGTAAAACGCTGACAGTTGGTATCGTTGGTAACCCGTTTGAAAACTTCAACTTCAGTATCGACTACTGGAACATTGAATTAAGTGATGTTATTTCAGCATTAGATCCTGAAGAAACCATCACTCAGTGTGGTAAAACAGGTATCGCTGCATACTGTAACCTGGTAAACCGTGCTCCTAGTGGTAGCTTATGGTTAAGTGACGAAGGTTTTGTCACTGCAACAAACCAAAACTTAGGTAACGAACATTACCGTGGTATCGATTTAAGCATGAACTACAGCATGGATGTTGGTCCAGGCACGTTGTCTACCAGCCTGTTGGGTAGCTACAACATGAAGAAGTTCTTCGATCCGTTACCAGGTGTAGATGGTACTTCTTACGATTGTTCTGGTCTGATTTCTACTAAGTGTTTCCCACAACCAGAGTGGCGCCACACTATGTCGTTTAACTACACCACTGGCGGTGATTGGACTGCAGGTGCTAAATGGCGTTACTTCGGTGCTGTTGAATTTGATGGCACTTCACCAAACATTCTGATTGGTGACGAAATTGAAGGCGTATCGTTCTTTGACGTAGTGGGTTCTTATGCTCTGACTGAAAATGTAAGTGTTCAGTTGGGTGTGAACAACGTGTTTGACCGTGAGCCTCCATTAGTAGGAAGCACTTTGGCTAACACTAACACTATCGCAGGCTACTGGGACTTGTTAGGTCGTTATGTTCACATGAACGTAACAGCACGTTTCTAATAAGACTGTTGACTATTCGTTAAGTTAATTATTAACTTAACGGGCGATTTAAAAGCCGGCTGTATTTCAGCCGGCTTTTTTATTGTCAATCTTAAACCACCTCCTATGGAGGTGGTGATCGTTCGGTCGGGGCTATG